>JABJFI010000074.1 GCA_018662825.1 Methanobacteriota archaeon
GGAATTCTTGCAAGTACAGTTCTGTATTTTGTCCTAAGACGTTATCAATTCAAAGAAGAAGGGATGGAAGGCAGTGAACGCGTATTTATTTGGTTGCAAATTATTACAGCTTGTTATGTGGCATTTGCCCATGGTGCTAATGATGTTGCAAATGCAATCGGTCCAATGGCAGCAATATGGGATATTGCAACATCTGCAAGTGGGACATTGTCCGATGGCAAAGTTGGAGTCCCGTTATTCCTATTGCTCATTGGCGGCATTGGAATTACCATTGGTGTCGCAACATGGGGCTACAAGGTAATGGATACTATTGGCAAGAAAATTACCCACATTACCCCTTCAAGAGGTTTTGCTGCTGAGTTTGGTGCTGCAACAACTGTACTCATCTTCTCGATGCCGTTCTTGGCAGTTCCTATTTCTACAACCCACACATTAGTCGGTGCTGTTGTTGGAGTTGGCCTGGCCGGTGGTGCAGGGGCTGTTGATTTCAGAGTCTTTGGGAAAATTGCTGCTAGTTGGGTAGCAAGTCTGCCAATAGCCGGTGCTGGTGCTGTTGTTTTCGTCATTCTCTTCGCTGGAACACCGATTAATGTAGCGATTGTAACATTGATCGCAATTGCCGCAACAGGTGCAATTGTAATGCGCCCTGACACGAAAGAAGAGCGGAAAGGTGAAGCGGCGGTAGACACAACTCCTTATGATACGCTTGATTCAACACCATTTGACATGTTTTATGACCATGCAAAGGCTGTTGAGAAGACTGTCGAACATATGCTTGCCGCAGTAACTGCAGCTTCAAAAGGAAAAGATGCAAGCGAGCATATTTCTAAAACAATTTCTGCAGAATTAGATGCTGATAACATCAAAACAGACCTGCGCAACCACATTGGGACTGGTGTTCGGATTGCAATTGGTAGAGATACCTTCTTGCATATGCTTTCACGCCAAGATAGAATTGCAGATTATGCACAAAATGTTGCCGAACAAATTTCATTTAGAGAACTGATGGATGATGACAAAGCAAGAAATAATTTGAAGGATATGGCTGAATCAGTCCACCTAACAGTTCAGAAGTATTCTGAAACAGTGGACCAACTCAACATATTAACTCAATCTGGATTTGCCCCGAAGCAAAAAGTTGCTCTCAATGACCTGATTCTCCGAGTTAATATTCTTGAACACGAAGCAGATGAATGCGAAAGTATCGCTGCAGCATATGTGTTCTCTGAAGGAGATGACAAACCTCTTGCCGCCATGCACATGTATCGAATTCTGCAGCGCCTCGATGATGTTGCGAATGCTGCTGAGAAAGCAGCAAATGCATTTTTACCGATGATTAACAAGTGATTGAAACTTCTACTCTAAGCGCGAAGTTGAAACCGGATTGACATCAGCATTGGCTAACCGAGCCGGTTCCCGAAGTAGATTTACTCGAATCTCGACAGTGGAATTTGGACTAGGAGTGAGCCTCATGGCTGGAATGGACCTTGCACTGAAAGCAAAATTACAGAAGCAACGCTACCACATCGTTGGTGAACACGGTGGCGTTAAAACATGCCACTGGACCAAGGAATCACTGCTCCGTGACCGTCAATGCTACAAAGGTAAATTCTATGGTGTCAAAAGTCACAACTGTATGCAAATGTCTCCTGTCGTAGACCAATGTAACCTTGCCTGCACCTATTGTTGGCGTGAACCGCACATGGATACATTGGAATTAACCGACCAAGACCCTTTGGACTTGCTCTATGAATCCGTTCGAGCTCAGCGTCGTCTCTTGTCTGGTTTTGGAGGCAACCCGAAAGTGCCACGTGAAAAGTGGTTGGATGCCCAGAATCCAAAGCATGTTGCGATCTCTCTCAATGGTGAGCCAACCCTCTACACCCGACTCTCTGAATACATGGATTTGTGCCACAAGCACGGTATGACAACAATGCTGGTGACCAATGGAACACTTCCAAAGGTAATTGAGAAACTCGATACCTTACCAACACAACTCTATGTCTCGGTCGATGCGCCGAACAAGAAAGTCTTCGATGAAGTGTGTAAACCAAAATGGAATACCAATGCCTGGGATAAATTTTCAGAAACGCTCGACCTTTTACCATCACTCGATACCCGTATTGTTTGCCGTCATACATTGATGCAAGGAATCAATATGTCAGACCAACATATCAAAGAATTTGCAGCACTTGATATGAGAGCAGACCCCGACTATATAGAAAATAAAGGCTATGTTTTTGTAGGGCACAGCCGAGAGAATCTCGGTGTTGAAAACATGCCAAGTCATGAAGACATTATGGATTTTTCAAACAAAATCGCCCCACTCACTGGACGCAAGGTTTTGTCGGATTCACGGCCGAGTAGAGTTGCTTTAGTAGGGCAAGAAATCACACCGATTCCTATTCCCGAACCAACGATGTTCTTCCCAGATGATTTAGGGATTGCTCCATCGGTGAAACATCTTCAGATGGCGAACTAAGCAATGGGTACCGTCTGTATATGGCCAACATGATGCTGAAATTGAACAATTTTTGATCCTTATAGAAAGAAGTACAAGCGATAGCAGCTATTTGATGTATGGCTAGAAAAGCCAAAACTTGCCGATAAGCAAAAGAACATTAAATGCGGCGATCCATATAATAAGACCCGAGATTTTGTATCTGAATCGCCTAAAGCCAGGAGGGGATATTTCATCTAATGGTGCGTCCCACCACCTTCGCTTATGCGTAATCTCAAAATGCTCTTTCATAGCACTTAATGAGAGCCCTGTCCAGAATGATTTTTTTTCTTTATGATTTCGGCAAATCGTACATTCATGATACTTTTTTCCACCTATTTTTACAGTCTCCCATCTAAATTTCGGATAATCATCAGGGAGAGATAATGAAAATTTGTTGACTATATAAACCAAAATAAAGCTCAGTAATATGTATGTTTCTAAACCTACATCGTCGAACTCAAAGAAAAGGATTTTGATTGGCAGTGCTATACATAAAGCAAACAAGAAGTTTGTATCAATCAACATCCTAATTTTTACCAACGGAGTTAACGATTGATTAATGTGTCGTCTGTATTCGGCAAAGTAACCTGTCGAGTTAGCGAGATAGGATGAATTTTCGGGACTATCCCAGTTAAACCGATTATCACTTTCTGTTACTTGTTCATATCCGCAGTGCGAACATTTCCTCCACCCCTGGAACAATTCTTTACCACAATTTAAGCAACTATTGATTGTATTATCATGGTATTGTGATGTCTGAATGGGCAATACTTCGAATGATTGTTGGCTGCTTGAGGGATTTCGCAATTGAGAGATCTGTTCAACAGTCCAACCAGATTGCATTAATTGTAAATCACTAAACAAAGAGGGATCGGGTGAAGCAGTATTTTCAATGATTGCTCCACAATTAGTACAATTTCGCCATGAAGATTTGACTTCCGTTCCGCAGGACTGACAGAACGCCATATAAGTTGCAGATTATGGCACATCTAAAGATTTGTGATTTATTTAAAATCGTTTTGCACGATATTTTGTGTTTCTAGGTCGGTTATAGAGCGGGTTGAGTTTGGTATCCCTCACTAGTAGTCAATATTTTGCAATACTTGGACTGAAGCACAAAACCTAACATCAGGGTTGAAACAGTTAATTCCTACCGATTTAGAAACAATCGAAATAAAGAAGCGGATGAAAAAATAAGTTTCAGTATGAACAATCAACAAATTGATTCGGATAAGTTGCAAGGGGTCATCCGAAACCCCTTTGCATTTTATTTTACGATAAATAGGAGATCCAGTGGACCGATACAGACGCTACCCACTGAACCAAATTCATATTTACATTGACGGAAAGAAAAGGGCATCTTCTCCCTCATGCCACTGCTTGTGCTTTTTCATACACGCTTTGAATGCCTCGCTGTCTAGATTATATGCAAGCCAAGAATGTATGTTGTTCCAATCTTGTGCGTCAAACCAATCTCTGTTGTGATTGGCAAATTGGCGTACAAAAGGAAACAAAGCATCGCTCAAAGCTTCACTGAACGGCGACTCAGATTCAAGATGAACATTCAAATCTCTGAGATAAGATGAGGCTGCACTGCGTTGCTCAATCTCGTTGATACCCTCATAGCGATTCGGATACTTGTAACGGTCCAAATGAAATTTGAATTCGTCATCATTACGTGAAATCCAATGCTGCTCATCCTCTGATAGCGTCCAATTCAAGACGTGTTGCATAATCTCAAGGCTCTCTTCGATGACCGTGCCATCCTCTAGAAGGAGAACCGGAACAGTTCCTTTCGGAGAGATTTCCATCATGTGTGTTGGTCGGTCTCGCAAAATGACTTCTCGGTGTTCGACTTGGTACTTCATACGAACGATTGACATTCTTGCACGCATCGCATAAGGGCATCTCCTGAAGGAGTATAGCAAGGGTCTTTGAGCCATTTTCTGGCTTCACCTCACTCTGGTGGAATAGGGGGTGCATAGCCACCGTTAACTGCTTCCTGAACAATAGCCATATCGGAATCGACCATCATTTGGACCAATTCTTCAAAGGTAGTTCCTGGAACCCATCCAAGTTCTTTTTGAGCAAGTGCAGGGTCACCAATAAGCAAGTCAACTTCAGCAGGGCGGAAGAACTTGGGATTGGTTCGAACACGCACGTTCCCATTTTGGTCAGTTGCGATGGTATCTACGCCTTCGCCAGACCAAGTGAGATTCATTCCGACATGAGAGAAACCGAGTGTAATCATATCTCGGACACTGTGAGTTCGTCCGGTTGCGACAACATAGTCTCCGGGTTTGTCTTGTTGGAGCATCCGCCATTGCATTTCAACATAATCTCCAGCAAATCCCCAATCTCGCTTTGCATCGACATTTCCAATCCAAAGGCATTCATCAAAACCATGGGCAATTCGTGCTGCGGTCATGGTCACTTTTCGAGTTACAAATTCAAGACCACGACGTGGACTTTCGTGGTTGAAAAGAATACCTGTGCAAGCAAACATATCGTAGGATTCACGATAATTACGGGTGATTTCGAAGGCGAAGACTTTCGCACATCCATATGGTGAACGTGGGTGGAATGGAGTAAGTTCAGTTTGAGGGACATCTCGAACTTTACCATATTGTTCCGATGAACCTGCTTGATAGAAACGGCAATTTGGAGCGTGCTTTCGAATTGCTTCAAGGCAACGAAGAGCACCCAAGCCAGTAATGTCTGCAGTCATCATAGGAGAACGCCACGATTCTGGAACAAAGGACATTGCTCCGAGGTTGTAGAATTCATCTGGTTGGGATTGAGCCACTGCATTATCAATTGAATTTTGGTCAGCAAGGTCGCCGTTTACCAAATTGAAGTTTTCATTGCTCATCAAGTGATTTATGAGGCTTCGACCAGAGGTTGGTTGAGAGACTCTTCGAACCAAACCATAGACGGTGTAACCCTTTTCTAACAACAGTTCTGCAAGGTACGAACCGTCTTGACCAGTGATTCCAGTGACCATGGCTACCTTTCCGCTCATGCCCTACCGTAGGCCCATCCCTTTTTCAATCGGTCGCGTGTTCGTATATCGAAACTACACATCAATTTGACCGGTTAAGGGAGGATTTGAAGGGGAGTCGCCGGCTGTCGGGTTTAATGGCTGAAACAATAGATGGGGAGAAGAGCGCACTACGCGTCCTCATTGTTCGTGGCTCTTTCGCCTCACTGGGAGGTGCTGAGCGGGAATTGCTTCAATTGATTCGAGCCACATCTCAACGCTGGGATGTCAGTTTGGCGAGTCTTGATTTAACTGAAGATGCTAAGGAATTGCTTGGAGATGCAACTGTGCGTCTATTTTTGCCGAAAGAATCGATGAAATGGCCGCAAGGTGCAGTTGCCGAAATTATGGCAAAAGCAAGCACTTCAGCTGAAAAAATGTGGAAGCAAATGGAAATCCCTTGGGATGAAATAGATGCTGTGCACATGTCGGTTTGTCGAGGAACTCTCGAACTTCTTCCTTTGATTCCAGCTCATTTACCCGTTCACTATCACTGTTTAGAGCCACCAAGATGGTTGTATGAAGATGTGCTTCATCGCCATTTGAATGGAGTTCCAAAGCGACCTTTGTGGTTGACAAAGATGCTGTTTACACGACAACGAAGACGTGACCAAAAATTTGTCAAAAGGCTTCTTAAGCGGCCAAAATCCTCTATTTCTGGAAATTCAATGTGGATTCAAAAGCGATTGAATACAGTCTATGGCCTGGTATGTGATGAGGCCAAAGAAAACGGCGAGGCTCCAAAACGTGACGTTGATGGCCGACCATTGGAGGCGACACATGTCATGCATGTTATCGACTGGAACCGCTGGACCGAACATCCAACACAACAAGAAACTGATTCTCTCAAAGATATTCAAAATATTCCCGAAGAATACATCGTTACTGTTGGGCGTATATCTCATGTCAAGGGCACGTGGGAAACCTTGCAATCTCTTTCGAAGACTGGGCTTAGTTTAGTTCAAGTTGGTGGAGGTGACGATGCTGACAAAACTGCACTTATCGATGAAAGTAAACGGATTGGTGTCGATGTCGTTTGTATGCCTCGATTATCCCAAAATCAGTTATGTGCATTGATCCGAAAGGCTCGGGCAATGGTGAGTCATGCCCACCATGAACCGTTTGGACTTACACCGATTGAAGCAATGGCCATTGGCGTGCCCGCACTGATGGTTGATGAAGGTGGATTCTCATGCACCATGTCACCTGTTGAATCCGGACGGCTTCTTGGCCGTCATGACCTTGGGGCTTGGAAGGCATCCTACTTGGATGCGAAAGACCCTGCGCTACGAGAGGCATGGGCGAAGGCTGGACGGCCTTATGTTGAGAAACATTTCACCCTTGAAGTACAGATTGCTGCTCTTGAACGAATGTTTTCTGATTGAGAGTATATATTGAGTCGATTGCTTCCTTTCACATGGAAGAAGAATCTATGCCCAAAAACGTGCTTATCGTCGGTGCTGGCGGAATTGGAACAACCCTTGTTGAATTGATTGTACCTGCACTGGAACGCACTCAAATGAAAACCAAAATCACATTGATGGATGGAGATATTGTTGAGGCCACCAACCTTGGACATCAACGCTTCACGCATGATGAAATTGGTGAACCAAAGGTATCGGCTCTTTCTAAGCGATATACTGGTAAAACTGAATCTGTTGAACTTCAATCTCAAGTTGAAAATTTGCGAACAGCGGAACAACTTGAGGGGTATGATTTGGTTGTGATTTGTGTCGACAGGCCTGAACCGCGTCGCTTGGTTCATGCCCTTGATGTACCTTGGATTGACCTAAGATGCTCGGGCGATGGTTGGATGGTTCTTTCCTCTGATTCAGATTCGTCGTTAGTCAAACAAATGACACCGGACCATGAGCCAATGAGTTGTCAGGTCGAGGGGGCATTGGATGCTGGAAACCTTGAATTTGGTTTTTCCGTTGCTGGCACCTTTGGCGCTCAGTGGCTGGTTCAGAAATTACGCAGCAGGCATGCACCTGCTCAATCGATTGGTAGCCTAACATATGGGAGCTTTGAATTCCCACGATTGAAAAATGAAAATATGGAGGTGAAGGCATGATATTCATTCCTGCTTTAGAACAACTCGACATTACTCAAGATGTCTGGGACCATGTGACAGAGAAGGCTGAACAACGCCAAATCGATGATGAGGTCCTCCTTGATGTCCAACACCGTGCCTCACAACTAGGGCGTTGGGATGTCGTCTATGCAATCTCTTACCTTGCTGGGCTTGAAACATCAGTTCTTATCGATGCTGAAAATGTCATCTCTATTGACTGGGGTACTTCTGGACAAGTTCAACTCTCGCCACCGGTTGGTTGCATCGCACCCTTCAAACTCTGGGTACATACTCATCCCGGTTTTGCTGCCTATTGGTCTGGAACTGATACTCGTAGTTTGTCAATCGGACTAGGAATTGTTGAGAAGGCAATGGTACTCGGTTCCCCTGGAGTCAAATGTACCCATAATGCTACCATGCTTCCTTTGAATTCTGATTCTCATCGCCTTTCGACATCAGGCTCATTGAGTGAATGGTCTGATGAAGAAGTGATTCAATGGGAAGATTGGTATGCTAACCATCTCAATGCAGAAGAGGTGAAACTATGAGTGGAGTTCGTAAACCAAAAGATGACGCTGAAAAGCTTCGTGCACGTATCGCCATCGCTCATGGGAAAGGTAAATCATTAGCAGATTTCATTGAAGATATTCTCAAGGAAAAACCAGAAAAGGAATTTGTTGAAGCGGTTCGGAATCGCATTGAACTTGCTCATGAGCAAGAAGAAACAATCGATATTATCAATCTGATCAAAGAGATGTCAGATATACAAAACCAATGGGCTTAATCACGCATTAGAATAGGTAGGTTTTCTACCTTCGATTAATGCAGATAGACCTTCGAGTGAATCTGCTGTTGAAAAAATCTCAGTAAGTCGGTCAAGTTCCAATTGCAATCCTTGTGAAAGGTTTGTATTCACACTTTCATCAATCAACGCACTTGCCATAGACAAAGCAATCGGTGCCGTGCGCGAGAGTGATTTGAGTTGACGTGAGACATTACGGTCTTCGGCATCAAAACCAGTTGGGCATTTACCTGCCATCAAATCACCCATGTTTTCATCAGCGAAAAATGAACCCGAAAAAGTTGCAACCGCACTTTCTGGGTTGGCAGGACAACCTGGGTATTTGTTCTCTGGCTTTCCATTTATAGCAAGTTCAGCCACACAAGCATTGACGCCAGATACATCGACTAGATGAGTTAGTAATCCGAGGTCTGCTGCGGTGGAAGCATCCATGAAATTCCCTGCAAGAACAGCCCATCGGGCGGCTGGAATACCACTGATTCGAGCAGGTCTCTGTGAGCCTCCAAGGCCCGGATAGATTCCAATTGAAGTCTCAGGGAAACGGAATTGTGTTCGGCGAGTTCCAACACGATAATCGCACGACAAGGCTAATTCTAGGCCACCACCAAGGGCAAGGCCGGTTGTCAATGCTACAGTCGTTTTGGATGATGACTCAAGTTTGTCAAGAACAACATGGCCGTTGGCAGTAAATTCCACGATGTCAGGGATGGAATCAGCACGTATTTTGTCAACAAAGAATTTGACATCTGCACCTGCTACGAAGGCTTTTCCAGCGCCATCTAATACAATCGTGTGGACTGAATCATTCGCATTGACGTTATCCAAAGCCTCTTCAAGTTGAGAAACAACTGTTTCGTTGAGCGCATTCATTGCCTCTGGTCGATTGATTGTTATGGTAGCGATTCCATTTTCAATGGCGGTATCAACATAAGAAAAGGTCCAATTTACATCTCCTTGGTCAGCAAAGAATTGTGGTACATTCCAAGAATTAGAAGGGTCAGATTCAGCGGCCAAGTCTGCATAATTTTGAGCCATACGACAGGAAGCACCAACGCCAACTTTATTCATCAATTCAAATGGACCACGAGCCCAACGAAGTCCTACTTTTGCTCCACGGTCAACATCTTCCATCGAACAGACGCCTTCATCAACAATTTGTGCTGCTACACCGAAAACAACACCATACAAGCGTTCTGAAATGGTGGTGTACTGTTCATCGGAATATGATTCATCACCATCGATACTCCATTGTTCATTGGCTTGAATCAAATCACGCAGATTTTGTGCGCCGTTGTAGCGAGGCGTATGCAATTGCTCAGACAAATAATCGGTTGAATGAAGAGCAATCGGTGGACCTGTGAGGTTCATCAATCCAAATGGTCCAAGACCGATTCGAAATGCCTTACGAGCTGCTGCATCAATTTGAGCAGCCGAAGCAACACCTTCTTCCAGTAACAAGCAAGCCTCATTCAACCAAGGAACGAAGAATCGATTGACAACAAAACCAGGCCGGTCCGCACAGACGATGACAACCTTGCCAAGCATCTTACAATATTGCACGACTTTTTCAACCGTTTCAGGACTTGATGCGTGTGCAGGAATTACTTCTACCAAGCGATTTTTGGCAGGGTGATAAAAGAAATGCAATCCAACAAATCGGTCTGCACGACCAGTTGCTTCAGCCAATGCATTGACCGACAATGAAGAAGTGTTTGATGCAAGGATTGTATCAGGGCCACATGCTTTGTCAAGCGTATTGAAAACTGCGGTTTTGATATCAAAGTCTTCGAACACCGCCTCAATTACCAAATCTGTATCTTGCGCCGTGTTTTCAACACCAACAACACCGGTGATTCGACCCTCAATCGCTTCGACTTGGGTAGGTGAAAATATCCGGCGTTCAACAGCCTCTGAAAGAAAATTTGTGATGATGCTTTGACCTCTGTCAACCCATTGTTGTTCTCTGTCAACCATTTGAACATCAAATTCTTCTTGAGCTGTTTTTTGAGCAATACCGGAACCCATGTTCCCCGCCCCGACAATCGCTACACGCTGAATAGGTTGCATGAACTTGCCAACAAAACCTCACTCAAGAACACTGCGGAGAGAAGTTCTCACTCACAGTAGCGATTACAATGCCGCTGCATTCGATTTGTTTATCTGACAATATGAAATTAGTCTCGACGCCCAAGAAAATTAACTTGGTAAGGAAAAATCAACCGGTTTATCAACCCACTCAACAGGATTCCACTTGTCATTGTAACTTGTTGGGGTTTGGTTATTCCTATGATGTAACCACATCAAGTGACGTTCTGCATTAACTGAATCTGATTCGTCAAAAAGCCAATACTGACACCAATAGGATGGTTTTTCGTTCGGATAATCACCATTTAATCTTGAGGCACCCTTGTGATTGTAATGGCCCAAATTATGCTCTTCCCAACAACATAATCGCTCTTGTATTTGTCCTTCTCCAATATAGATCAATTCAATCTGTTCGCCACGAATTCTTTCAATCCAAATCAGATACACCCCGCTTCTATACCAATTCTCATCGTCGTCCAATAACACAGCGTGCCGTCCCCATTCTGAATCATTACAGTATATCGGGCCGCATGTCCCTCTGACCAAAGTATTAGTGTGGTTGAGTTTAAGTTTCTCAGTCCACATATTCGATTCTCCATTCATTTCTATTTGAGGATTATGACTCACAAGGATTCAAACCCTTGTTCAATACTCAATGATTGAAGGGTTGTGATTAGATTTCTTCAGCGGTAAGCATGGAACGACATGCGACCTTGATTGATAGTCTGTCGGAATGGTCCGCGCCCAGTGAACATTCCCTTGATTGACGAGAACAATCGAATCGGAAATGAATAACGAATCCATGGATTCTTTGGATAGACAACTTCTACTCTTGAGAAGCCCAAATCCTTGAGCATACCTTTCATGGCACCTACATTTGGAGCCCAGTAGTTGGTATCATCACTATTGAATGAATCACCAGGGTAGTAGACCATCGAAGGCTTCCAGCGATGCAAATCATCAACTGCAGTCTCTATGATAAGCAGTTCTTTGCAGACACTTGCAGCAACACGAAGGCCCGCCATTGGGTCCTGAAGATGATACAATACTCCGAGGAACATAACAATATCAAATTCTCCAACATTATCCGGTGAAACATCCATTGCATCAATATCCAAAGATTCAACCTTTGAATTCAATGCCTTATGTGCGAAGTTAAAACCGTCTTTTGTGCCCCATCCCGGGCCACTCCAACAGAAATTATCGGTTGCAAGAACACGCTTAGCACCTGCTTTTTCTGCTTGAAATGAGAAAAAACCATCCCAAGCACCAATATCAAGAACCGTCTTTCCAGTCAAATCTTTTGGAAGGCAAACCTGTTCCAATTTTGCCATGGATGCATCCACTCCAGGAGTTACAACACCATCATTCAATGGGATTGAATGAAACCATTTGATTGAATCCATACTCTGAGGTGGGGCGTCATCGGCCATGTTCGACGACGCAATGCTTCTACATATGAGCATATTGTTTCCAAAAATTACTACAATGAATCGTAAACATCGGCCATTCGAAGACAGAAACGACTTTGGTCAAAACGTGAAGCAAATTCGATCAATCCAGAACGGGGTTTTGGCCAAACATGCTGCTCATCCAACTTAGTACGGCTTTGCCAATTAGAATACACTGCAATTATGGCTTCTTTCCATGCCTCTTTATCTCCGGCTTGAAGGCATGTTTCATCAGGCATTAGTTCGTTGTGAGATGGAAGATTGGAGCACAAAACTGGAGTCCCACTAGCCATTGCCTCAAGTGGCGGATAACCAAAACCTTCACTGGCGCTTGGAAACAATAAGGCTTCACTTGCATGGCGCAGATGCATTAATTCATCACTGGAAAGTTCACCTCCGTGTGAAATCCAATGAGGTACATCGTGTTGTAGGGCTAGTTGTGATGCTGATTTTCCACCATAAGGACATGCTTCATTGCCGACATGATGTACAGTGATGTTACGCTTCATTTCTTCATCCATTTCACCAATGATTTTGCAGAGAAAGTGGAGTCGCTTTCGTGGTGCATGACTTCCAACGACCAATAAATGACACATTTTAGACAAGTTTGATGCAGGGCCCACCACATCGGTTTGTTCTTGATTTATTGGGGAAAAATTTTGGATATTGAGGCCAAGCGGAACACACACGGAAGCAACATTGGGAAAATGTTTCTGGCATGCAGACAAAGTCGCTTGAGAATCACAAACTAGAAGGTCGGACTGTGCAAGGCCCGCACGTAATTTTCCAAGGTCTCGACGACGAAACCAGTGAGGTTTTTGTTCCCCAATTTCAATAGATTCACCCCTTATATTGATTGTTTCTGGGAACAAATGAAACAAGTCATGAACAGTAACTACGACTGGAATAGAACACTGTTCAGGAATAAGGTGTGCTTGTTCTTGGTCTGTAATATGAAGAATACTGTAATTATGGCTCTTTTTTAGTAGTTTAGCTACTCGTTTCGGATGTGCGTACCATCGTTTATACAATCGAGAAAACGGATTCATTCGCTTTTTAACTCGATATTCGCAGGTGGCATTGGTTTCCCATCCTTTGATGTCACCTTGTGCAAGTGACATGGCAAGGTTGTGATGTGCGCCGCCAATACCCGTGTTGGCGCCCAGAGCGCCACCACGAACTAGCAACACCTGTTTGGCCATACCGACCCGTAGGTGCAAGACTTCTTCAAAGGTGAGATGATTTGTGGATGGTTTCTTCTCTTTATGAAAAATCAAACTAGTGTTAAAATGGAATTAAGTAGTCGAACTGTTAGCATGCAAATGAGGAGATTAATTTGCCGACACTACCACTTAAAGTTACTCGTGAAGATTACAATATGGTTCGTACATCAATTGAATCTGCAATCAATCTTGGAGGTGAAATCCGGAATATTTTGGGGGCTCAAAAGGATTTGAATCCAAACAATGATTTGCATAATGAAGTATTTCGAGCGAGTGAAGCGTTGAGCGTTTTTGGATCTCGATGGACGATAGAGATTCTTTCGGCGCTCTATATTTCAGGGCCTCGGAGATTTAATCAAATGAAAAATCTTCTCAAAGGAATATCATCTCGTACACTTTCTGATAAGTTGCGTTATTTGGTAGAGGAAGGACTTGTATTTCGTCAAGTTTCCGATGGGCCACCGATTCGAGTCACTTATCTTCTTACTGAACACGGACGAACCTGTGGGCGTCTACTCTCGCCGCTTGTCGCTCATCTGAAAATCCATATGGGTACCGTTTTGGCCCACGATTAACCACCTCTTTGATGGATGCATTCAAGGGATGGATTAAGAAAGGAGAAAGAAAACCCTGTTCTATGCCTCTGCTTGCACAATGGGTCCGTCAACGGCCATGGTTGTCAGCAGGGCTTGCCGGTGCTGCGGGAGGTGTTGTAGGTATTGCAAGCGGAGTTGCTGCTGCTGCTACAGCCGTCGGTGCACTTGCTATGGGTGGTGTATCAACTAAAGCGCGTTCCTTTGAGCACCCTTTGCGTCAAAGAATTCTTTCAACACTCGAACAACACCCTGGATTGTGCTATCGTGAATTACAATCTACTCTTAATGCTGCTAATGGGACACTACGCCATCACCTCGACGTGTTACAAACACGCCGTAGCGTGACTGTTTTGCCAGTTAACGGAAGAACTTGCTACTTCGCTGGCGCCCCAAGTCAAGTAGAAGTCCTTAGAGGAATTGCTGTCAACGAGCAGCGAGCCGCTTCAGCCCTTCCGATTGGCTTATCCCTCGTTCAAAAGTTAATCATTGAAGACATTCAAAAAGAAGGTGTCCCACGTTCACAGGCTGCTCTTGCACGAAGAATTGGGCGTTCTCGAGCCACAGTACATTCAGCAGTCAAAGTACTTCGTCGTAGAGGAATTCTTCGTGAAGACCGGATTGAAATGATGCCTCATATCGACATGGACATTCAGTGGCATGGAACACAAGGTGTTGATTACGATTGGCACGATGACCGAAGATAGAGGCGCTATTTTTCGCCGCTTGAGAGGCAAATAATACATAGCCTTCAAAGACCCTCGCCGAAAACCATTGCTGAGTAGTATGTTCAGTGTTCGTTTAACAGAGGTTGCTTTACCAACCAGTGAACGCGAAATCGACAATTTAGTTGGATGGTTTATCGACACATTATGCTTGGTTCGAAAACGAGGGGAAGCAACTGCTGACCAAGGAAGAGCCGGTCCTGTTCATCGCTTGTTAAGGGATTACTTGTTTGCTCAACCAGAGGTTAGTTGGGATGCGCAAATGTTGGCTGATGAGTTAGCACTAACACCTGCTTCATTGAATCATCATCTTACTCGTTTAGTTGAAGCAGGTATTATCGGATTCTCCAATGAAGGGAAAGGATGGCGCAGATATTTTCTGCGTGGAGGTTCATTGACAAATGCAATTGAATTTTTTAGTTTGCAATGTGAAACAATTGTTCGACAGCGAATGACGCTACTAGATTCACTTTGGAACCGTGGCAACCCAAATCTTGGTTCTGAGGCCATCGCCACCGAAACGCCTGCACTCAGTATAGGAATTGTAGACCATCGGCCATTACTCCCAGAGAGTGAAGAAAATGTGTTATCACAATGGATGGGTGACTTCGGATTACTTGGTGAACGCCCAGGAAAAGAAGCTCATGCTGATTCAATTTCAGTGCAGTTGTTTGAATTGCTATTGAATCGAGATTTGCCACTTTCTCTTGATGAGGCGAGTGAAGTTCTCGATGAGCAAAAACCTCGTATTGGGCGTATTCTTGAGCGTTTTCGAAGTACTGGGATGGTTCAAAGGGTCCCACGTATCGACCGGCTCAATGTTGCTCTTTGGTCTGCTATGACCACCCAATACCAACGCCGAGGCGAAGATTGGATGTTGAAAAAAGGTGGCTTCCAAAGAATTCTCAATACGAAACAACAATCCTCAATTCTCTCCAGTCTAAAGAAAGGAAAATTCAAGATTGAAGGGGTTGAAAACATAACCAAAGATATTTCCTCTGATGAACAAATGCTATTGCTCAATCTTCTAGGAGGAAGATTGCCTTTAGGGCACAGAATGGTTGGCTATTCCTCTGAAGATGTTCACAGGGAGGTTGCTGCACGAATCGACAAAACACTCCGGAGAATGCGTCGAGTCGCCCAATTACTTGAACAAGCAATGGCCTCGTAAGCGACGGTGGAGTTCAAGAAACAGCCAATCCTTGAAAAACAAGGATTCTGAGCCACTGGTGATGAGCGAACATATAGGGTCCAAACCTGGAGCGTGGGGGGGTGAAGCACGCCCACTATTTCTCGCACCTATGGCCGGTGTTTCCGACCTTCCATTCCGATTGCTTGCCAAAGCATGCGGAGCCGATGTTACAATCACTGAATTTACAAACAGTACCGCTCTTTCTCGAGAAGCGGCAATGTCTTGGCGCAAGATGGAATCTCATGCGACTGAAATTCCTTTCATTCCACAAATCTTTGGCGGTGATGCTGGAGATATGGCTACTGCTGCAGAAATGTTGGCCCCAACTGCCGATGTTATCGATTTGAATTTTGGCTGCCCAGCCCCAAAGGTCACCAAAATTTGTGCTGGAGCGGCATTGATGGGAGAGCCAGATAATCTTGTTTCCATGGTCGAAGGAATAATTCAACGCGTTGAAATCCCAGTTAGTGCAAAGATGCGGCTAGGAACTGGATTAGGCGCAAATAATGCCCTTGAAATCTGTAAAGACCTCGAAAACATTGGAACATCTCGACTCTGTATTCACGGCAGAACTCTTCGACAACGATACTCCGGAGAAGCGGATTGGAATTCAATCAAACACATTGTAGACGGTGTTGAGATCCCTGTCATCGCAAATGGAGATGTTGTTGATGCTGCAAGTGCTAAATTGTGTTTAGAGACAACCGATGCTGCAGGCCTAATGATAGGGCGGGGCGCTATTGGACGCCCTGCTGTCTTTGGAGAAATCAAAGTTGGGTTGGGTTGGATGGATGAAGAAGATTTACCATGGATTAAGGAATTGGGTGAAGATTGGTACCAACGTTCTTCCATTGGCCGTGCTTTTGCCACACGGAAATGGTGTTGGGATAAATATATCGAATTCTCACATCAAACCAGTGGTTTGCAACCGCGATGGATGCAAAGACATGCGATTGCCTTCACTAAAGGACTGCCGGGGGCGAAAAAAATTCGTAACAAGATGCATGGGGCTTCTACGCCTGAGGATTTCGCAAATGGAATCTCAAATTATTTGGCAACGGATTCGAGCGAATCAAATTGAATTAGATTAATTCAAAAGGTGGATTGCCATTCTTCTAAATCTTGGGAAGCAGCCCAATCTTCATCAGTCATTTTTCCTCTAACCTTGAGAACTTCACGGGCAAGTAGCCAGTAAATCAAAGCAAGTGAGCGACGGCCCTTGTTGTTAGCTGGAAGTGCGATGTCGACATTACGAAGATTGTTATTTGCATCCACAATGCCAACAATCGGCAAGCCAGAGTTGACCGCTTCACGAAGTGCTTGTTGGTCAGCAGCAGGGTCAGTGACAAACAGAACATCAGGTTCAACATACGAACGAAGAACTGGATTTGTGAGGGAACCTGGAATAAAGCGGCCTACTGCGGCATTTGCACCAATCGCTTCAGAAAAGAGGCGTGCAGGGCGTTGTCCATATTGACGAGCAGAGACAACCATGATTCGTGCTGGGTCATACTTGTTGAGAAACTCTGCAATCGAACGAATTCGAGAGTCAGTCATGTTGACATCAAGAAGGTATAATCCATCTTCGCGAACCCGTTCAATGAATCGTGCCATATCAGCACTCTTTTGTTGAGTACCAATATTTACAGCATTCTCTTCATAGGATTCAAAGGGTAAGAGTAGGCTCGTTTCCTCGGACATGGTAATTCCTCAGCAGACGACCGACTTGGACTCCATATTAAACCGCTTCGCAGAGAGGGGGAATGAAATTTTTTGTAACCTCAAGCCATTTTGAATGGGATTACCATAAAAGAACTCAAAACATGATGCCGTTCTGTAAGAACTGTGGGGGTCGATATATTGGATGGTGAAACTGAAGAAACAGCCCTACTGAGGGCCACTCTTTCAGATGACAATACTTGGCGTGATTCCGATGGTATCGCTCTTCCTGTGAGCGCAAGCGATTTAGAACGCCACGAATATTGTCCTTTATCTTGGTCGTTATCTCGCCAAGGTAATTCTGGTCAAGGTGAAGCCATCGTCGCCGGAATCAAAAGGCACACAGGAATTCATGAGAAAATGAAATCTTTTCAGGAGATTCAATCTCAAAAACGACGTTCTATCACCATTTGGACATGGTGGTTTTCTGTTATTATTGCATTGAGTATTGATGCACTTGCTTTCAATTATATCGACGAGGTCGTAACACCAATTATAATGGCACAATATCTCGCCATGTGGAGTTTCACTACACTGTTAGTTGGATTTGTCACCATATCAGTTCCTTGGAGGTCTTGGATTGGCCTTGATGATACGATTTCTCGTCAAAAGACTAAATTCTTGGCTACAAAAGATGATTTCACCTATTTTTGGGAACCTAAAGGGTTCATCGGCGGTTGGTTTGAAGCAGGGCGAATCGAAGCCAGTTTACTTTTTGGTTCAATTGTATTGGGGTTACATGCAATCGCTTTGGCAGGGGCAAAAGATCGAGAACAAGCGACATTTATTCTTTTCTTAACAGCCATGTTTTGGACACTTGCCGCCTCTTGGCAACTTCAACGAATGTTGTTATCTGAAAATGTACTTCAAACAATGAAACAAGAGATTGATATTGATACGGAATCAGAAGTCGCCTATTCTGATGATGATTCTAACTCGCACCTCCTTGTCGATGAGAAAATAGGTCTACGGGGCCGTCCTGACCAAATTGTCATCGTCGATGGCGAGTTTATTCCATTCGAACAAAAAACGGGCAAAGTCCCAATTAATCCACATCCCTCTCACCGAATGCAATTACTCGCCTATTTACATCTCGTTGAAATCAATACGAAGAAAAGTTCACCTTATGGAGTCCTTCGTTATGGTAAAGAAAACCTTCACCAAATTCCATGGAATGATTTCTCGAAACAAGAATTACGGGATGCTGTTACCGAAGTTCAGCGTTTGATGGTTCAAGGTGGAGCCATACGAAATCACAACCGCCCTGGAAAGTGTCGAAATTGTTCTCGACTCTATGCATGTGATGATTCGTTGGTTTGATTCAAGTGCAAATATCTTCTAAGGGGTATTCAATGCAAGTTCGTTTGATTGTGACACTAATTTCAAATTTATCTTGGAATACTGTACCCGAAAATCCTCCACCTCTTGCAACTATGTTTAATGTCCAAGTTCCTGTCTCAAATGGTGGGGTAATTACATCTGTAGCAGCAGGTAAATTCTTGCATTCATCAATTGACCAAACTGGTTGTTCTACTTCGGAGTTAGCGTTTGGCGCCCAAAGATTCGCACGAACATAACGTGTAATGTTCTCGCAGTCACCGATGATATCCACGATGATATCTGAAGCAGTAATGTCTACACTACGATAAATGACAATTTCAGATACCGATTCATCGACTTCAAAAGTGGTGGTATTTTCATGAACCTGGACTTCTGCGGTTGTGAAAGTATGCTTGTGTGTGTATTTTATTGCTTCCGATCTTGTGTCCGGGGGGCCTCGCAAGTCTTCCATTACTTCTCGAGACTGCAATAGTCCTAAACATCCTGATGAACTGCTAATGAGGAATATCATGACCATCATGATCGGCACAACCCAACTCTTCTTCATCAGATGGGCTAAGTTTGCTCTACATATCAATCCAATGCAGGATGATGCGAGGGTTTGATACCTTAGAGCCATAGCGTGAACTGTCCGAATGACGCAAAGTGGTTGCCGAGCAATAGCGATGACGAACCCTATGAAAGCCGACGGACATCACTCAAACTTTGCTCCACAAGTTCCGCATTCTGTCGCTTCAACAGCGAGGTCAGCACCACATGCCCCACATTCAGCAACATCAGACTCTTGTTTCTCTTCTTCCGCCTTACGTCGAGCACTTCTTCGGCGCGCTGGTTTGTTTGCTTTAGGTGTCAATTCATCGATGATTGAAATTGGTTTGTCATCATCCTTCACTGAAAAGTCTGAAGTCGTTTCAGAAACTTCGTTTCCTGCGAAAGAAGAATCTGTCAATTGCATTCCTACATGCACTTTATCTCCAGGCATTATTCCATCTTCACCAGTAATTTCAAACAATCTTCCACGGATATCAGCATCACTTGCTGAAAGTTCTTTTCCATCATCTTTGTGAGCAATAATCTCGCCTTTAGAAGCCAAGATAGAATCAATGTCGTTAGTTTCATCACCCAACTCTTTCAAGTTCTTGAGCGTCGTAGTAACCGTGTTTTGATACGCTTCAAGTTCCTCTTCAGTCATGTCTTCTTGGAGAATTTCATCTGCGTTTCTACGGTCGTATGCCGCTTCGACTTCCGCTTCTGCACTCAAAATGTTTTCATCCCATTCATCTTCGAGTTGTTCCTCATCGAAACCAAACTCTTGGACAGCTTGTGCAAAGTCCTCTGTCCCGGTAACAATCACATCATCATCGATTTCTTCAGGGATTTCAACAACTGCCTTTTTCACTTTCTCTTTCCGTTCCCGTTGTTCGAAATAAGATGAAACATCTTGTTCTGCACCGCAGTAGACACAGTTGTCAAGTAAATCCGGTATTGATTCGCCACATTCATTGCAATCGTGGAATTGCTTTCTTGCTTTCTTGAGATTGAACGAGCACCAAGGGCAACGATCTTCATCGCCTTCTAATTCTCCATCGCATGAAGGGCAATATTCGAAAATATCTCGCTCGACTTCTTCTTCGGATTCACGAGTAAGGTATATTGAGATGACTAAAATACCAATCAAGGCCAAAGCCCCGAATCCGATTAGAGTTATAGTTCCAATTTCAGAATTGGGATTCAATTCCTCAAGGTCTTGTTCACTCATTATCGTCGCAAAGGTCCTAGTAAAAGTGGTTGATATCGTTGAATCGGAAGGAACGAGTTTGATGACTGTTGAAGGGGCTGTAGCAGTAAATTCACAGTCGAGAGTGACTTTATCGCCAAGATTGACCACTTCAACATCCATTGTTGACAGAATTGTATCACTTTTATCTACGCAATTATATGATAATGAGCCAGTAGCAACGCTCGTCAAATCAACTTGAAGTGTATAATTCTCCCCTTGTGTCATTGGTAACACGAGTGAAGAACCATCAGAGTTTGAAACTTCGAGAGTTGCCAAGGCCCAAGACAAACGTAATTCTGCTTCGACCAAAACCACGCCTGATGCTACACTATTTGCTGGATTTGAATCCCAACTGCTTGAGGACGCAATCCATTGAGCTTCAAAGGTAGCATTATGAGCACCGAGTTCTGAAAATAGTTCAACTGACCATGTACGACTCTCTGCTGAATCAATATAAATTATTGATGATGTTTCTTCAATACCTTCCCAGACATAGTGCACCTTTCCAGAAACTCGTATGTCTCCAGTGTTCAGCATACTTACACTCCAGACAACAGAATCTCCCGAATTAATAGAAGGTGATGATGCTATTGCATTTGAATCGACAAGTACATCTGGGATAGCGAATTTGGCGAGTTGGGCAGATATTTCATCATTCGTGGTCGATTCTTGAATAAATGCACCGGTTCCAAAGGGATCGATTTTTGCACTCACAATATGAAGGCCTGCAGGTAAAACACCCAATTCAGAGATTGTAAGAACGTGGCTCCAATCGGTCTGCGCAAAACCAGTTCCAGTAAGATTTACCATGAAAGGAGCGGTTGTAATAAATCCTCCAGATGGCTTTGCGATTTGAAGCCAAAGTGGTACTTCTGTGACGCCTGTGCCATTGGAGCGGCCGAGTTTGCCTGAAACGACCCAAGGCCCTTCAAGAGAATCTTCTTCAATGCTAACAGTTAATTCCCCAATGTGATAGAGATCCATTCGGGTGTCAACAACAAATGGAACTTCGACCATTTTATTCGATTCTGAAGATTCATGTACTGCATTTTCGTAATCAGGCGTAATCATCAATGTATGAGAACCGCTTTGAGGGGCTGTGAAAGTTGTATTAACCCATTCACTAGAAGATGCTGCAATTGGAGGAGTTGGAATTTCTAAATCAGTTGAACCTGGGAGGTTGATGTGAAGAGTGCTCGCTTCTGCAGGCTCACTACCAAGATTTCGAACCAATGATGAAAGTGCGACTGTATCACCTGCAAAGATTCCCGATGAGGGTGATATTTGGGTTTCAGTTACTTTCAAATTTGGAAGTCCAGTAACGGTAAATTCAACATAAAATTGAACTTCATTACCCGAATTTCTAGGATGCTCAAAGGTAATGTGAACTTCGTGGTCGCCTTCAACTAGACCCTCCCAAACTGTAGAGACTTCTGCCGTTGCCTCAGTATCGATATCTACTGTTGAAGATTCTAGTAATTTGTTTGGACCAATTCCGTCTCGATAAAAAGCATATTCAACATCAGTCGCATAATTTCCACTATTGTACAATTGAAGGTTGATGGTGACTGAATCGCCCGCCTCAGGAGCGGATGGCATGAGAGCTACAGTACTCGCTGAAGCCTGTATTGAGCCACTCTGTTCAGCAGAAATCGGCATAGGTACCGCAGCAATACAGAGTAGAAGAATTACAATTGTCGGCTTCCACGCGCTCGCCATGTAAGTATTCGACTACCTGCAAAGCACTTGAACCCATCTCAACATGATGAAAGGATTTGGCCTCACAAGGATGTTTTCAACTATCCCGAGAATCAAAAAAAAGTGGAGTTTCGCTTTAGTTCAGTTATTGCAAATTTTAATTGAAAGGATGGAGAAGAAGGGGAGCATTGAAGGATAACCGCACCCGTCATGCCTACATGGGCAGAACTTGGTCGAGCGCTATTCTCGTCGTTCTTCTGCTCGGCCTTAGTTCATCTCCGTTAGTGGATAATCATCTCGAAGAACTTGAATTGCCCACATTTTCATCGTCAAACCTTGTCTTGACCTTCACAAATGGTCCGACTACTAATCAAGATATTTCCGGGCTTCATAGCCTTACTTTTGGAATGTCAGGGGACGCAAATGTTTCTTCACTACTTATCGAAATATCAAGCGATGGTAGCAATTGGACAAGTGTAAGCAACATCACTTCAGCCCCATGGCTGACTTATTTTGATTCGACTGCCCACAGTAATGGGTCCTATACACTTCGAGCATCCGCATGGGATGATGATGTCAATGAAATGGTCGTTTCCTCTTCTGGAACATTCAACATCGTGAATCAAGTTCCAGTCATCACTCTATTTACCGTGCTAAATGCTGCTGTTGGAACTGGAGATTCAGCATCGGACAGGGCTTGGTTCAATATCGAGGCTGACGGAACTTTGGCTTACCGTTGGGGTGCGAGTGATGATGATATCAGTTATGCATCAATTGCCAATGTGCCAGGACCTGGTGCTCCTTCAAACGATGGCCCAAGCAGCCTTTCATATGGGTGGGATTGGAGCAGCGGCGCAATGTCCGAAGGAACATGGAATTCTCGAATCACTGTCTATGATGGCTCAAGTCTCTCAGCATCACAAACGCTCTTTGTTGGTATCGACCGAACTGGCCCCACACTTTCGAGCGTGACTGTTGGTAACGGTGCAAATTGGCAAAAGTCGTCTCCAATCACCTTGAGTGGCCTGATTAATAATGCAGATGATGACCAAGGTAGTGGTGTTTCTTCCGCAGAATATTCTCTTGATGGTGTAATATGGAACTCGACTTCTTCCGATTCGTTAATACTCAACCTAGAAGAGGGATTACACACATTATCGATTCGTTCTGTTGATCGGGTAGGAAATGCCGGTAGCGCCATCAACATCGATGTTCGCATTGATGAAACACTTCCAGAAGCAATTGGTTGGACTGTCGATGAACTCACTACGAGTCGTGTAGGGCCTGCAAGTGTGAGTTTTAGTGCCATTGATGATGGGTCTGGAATAGATGTTGCAAATTCCTATCTGCAATTTGGCTTTGATTCAAATGGTGTTGGAGAGACTCCAGACCTTTCAGTCAACTGGATGCAACTTGGAACATCTGGATTGTCCGGAACTATTGGAATTTCCAATTGGGCGACAAAATCTCGTCAATACTTGATGTTCCGTGCTATCGTGATGGATAACGCTGGAAATCAGTACACATCGAGTCCAAGTTCTTACCAAATCCTACCAGGATTGGATTTGTATTGGAATGCAACCCAAACCAATCTTGACCGCCTAATCGTTCGACCGGGTGAAATCGATGGAAACGTTGTCATTACCAGTGTAATTGAATCGAACCAAGTATATGGGGGAAGTGTCGTTGTTCGTCTTGAATCTGCGCCTGCCGACAGAACTTCGACTGTAAGTTGGACAGTCATGGAATCCCGCACACTGGATTCTGGGACATTAGCAGATACTCAAGAAGAATTGATTTGGAATTATACCGTCCCTCAAACTGGACAATTCGATTTACGTTTAGTTATTGATTATCTCAATGTTATTGATGAATACGATGAAGGGAACAACTACAACCACATGGTCGTCACTGGAGCATCGATTGGTTCTCCGGGTTTAGTTCCATCATTTGCCCCTTCAATTGTGTTGCTTATTATCACTGGATTTGCAATTGCGATATGGCAACGAAGAACAAGAGATTGAAAAGAGGTTGGCCACAGGCTCGCCCATGCGCCAACCGCTACCTCGAGTACCCATGAACCGAATTGCGGTTCTTATTGGAGTCAAAGGAGCAACAGCAAAATCGTTGAGATTTGCTTCAGGATGCAAAGAATTTAACATTGATTCTGAAACTGGAGATGTCGAAGTTGTTTGGGGAGAACCTGGAACATATGACCCGGTAAAGGCAATGAAATTACCAAATGTCATCAAAGCAATTGGACGAGGAATGGCTCCAAAGGCAGCGATTCAGTTGCTTGATGACCATCACTTCTTCGAATTAGTCGACATCCGAAAATATGTCGGCAAAAGGTCCAATCAGCAACGCCGTATTCGCGGGCGCATCATTGGAAGTGATGGCAAAATTCGGAAATTAATTGAAGGGCTAACCGATACTCAAATCACCATTTACAATTCAACAGTTGTTTTGGTTGGTGAAGAGGAAGGATTGGCCGCTGCTCGTCAAGCGGTGGAAATGATTGCTGGTGGTGCAGAACATGGAACTGTTCTCAATTTCCTCGAACGTGATCGACGTCGTTCTCGTATTTCGAATCGCCAACTTGAATCAATTGAAGTGAGAGAAGATGTCGAGATGCCTGCAACTGGATTCGAGGAATTGGTTCCAGGTCTTTCCGACCTTGCTCAACGTCGCTCTCGACGTATGCGTGCTTCTCAAGTCGACCCTGAAGATGAAGAGGCTGTCATAGAGATGATGGAACTCGCTGAGGATGAAGATGTCAGTTGGGAAGAAGAATGATTATTCTTCTTCATCTGAAAAGACAACAGGCTGTATGTGGTCTAAATCCATATTAAGCACTTCATACATGGACTCTGCAAGAGAGGTTTCAATACCGTTTTTTGTAGCCCATTCGACCAAGCGAGTAACATCTCTCACCAAGAATTCTTGAGCCTTTGGATGTGTTTGTATAACTGCTTGTCCAACATCAATTACCACTGCTCCATCGTTGTGCCAAAGAATATTGTACGGTGAAAAATCGCCATGAACCAGATTTGCTTTTTGCCAACAAATCGCCAAAAACTCGAGTAAATCTTCAAACACAACTTCTGGATTCTCCACCTTTACTTCACGGAGTTTAGGAGACGCAGAAACTTCAGTTCCTAAATATTCCATAACCAAGACATTCTTGTGTATTCCGATTGGCTTGGGGACATTTAGGCCCCAACGAGCAAGCCTTGATAGATTACGATGTTCTTTACGTACCCAAATATCAACAAGGTCTCGGTGACGGCGGCGTAAGCCTCCAAATCTCCGGTCACCCTCGATATATTGTATCAGATTTTTGAAGACTGCATTCGAAGTATGAAAAATTTTGACTGCCACGGTTTTGCCGTCGATATCGGTGGCATGGAAAACGTGAGCTTCTTTTCCACGGGCAATTGGAAAGTCAAGTGTATCAATTACTCCACCTTTCATCAATTTATACAACGACATTAGAGTCATGCGATCAAACACTTGGTCGAAGACTCTCCGGTCAACCCAATCGTATGTTCCTGCACCTATAGCGCCTTGAATTTTAGATTCAATATCTCGGAACATTCGTTTGTAGCGGTCTTCTTTCATCCAATTGAAAGCACCGGACTTTGCCTCGAGATTGCTGAGAAAATGGTCTTGTTCTGATTTGGCAAAATCATCATCTTTGCCCTGTTCAGAAACATTACTTTCGCGCGGTTGCTTGTGCTGACGACGACGCTTACGCTGGCGTTTGTTGGAACCCAACTCATCATTCCAATCGTCGTCTTTTACCATACGCACACCCAGGGTCACGCATCATACGGTTTCAGCCAAACAAAGCTTCGAGGTCGTCATCATCGTCGTCATCATCGTCGACTTCGTCTTCAGCAGGATATTCTTCAACGGGAACATGAGGTACTTCTTCGACAACTTCTTCGACAACTGTTTCTTCAGAAGTATCTTCGTCGCCGTCATCGGAGCCAAACAAATCATCATCGTCATCGTCACCATCGGAGCCAAACAAATCATCATCTTCATCATCGGAATCTGCGATTTCAGACATCTCGTCTTCTTCTGCAACTTCCGGAGCATCTACAGAACCAAAGGTATCTGAGAATTCATCATCATCATCATCTGTTGCTGTATTCATTCCAAAGAAATCAAGTTCCTTTGGCAAGACGCCTTTGCGTGAGAGATACATTGCTTGTGTTTTCGAATAACGGTGCTTGACATCTGCTTTTGAATCTTGGAAATCCCAAGGCCAGACAATAATCAAATCACCATCACGAACCCATTGTCGACGACGCATTTTGCCCGGTATTCGAGCCATACGTGTTTCACCATCTTCACACAAAACAGTCACTCGACGACCACCGAGAATTTGTTCAGCAAAAGCAAACATTTCGTTGATTTTTCGGTTCGGCATTTTGACACGGATTTTTCCTCCAGAAGAGTCCTCAGGGTTTTCAAGACGAGCAAGCTCTTCTATGTCCACTTTTTCTTCATAACGTCGACCCAATCAGCCTCACCTATTCAGCCCAACAGCCGACCCTTCTTGAATACAGCACCCACAAAAAGCCTCTTACAGTGACGCAATGAGGCGTTTAATGGAAATTCGTAACTTCACCAGTTGTAATTGAGACTTTGAGCAGCCATTTCACACAAGCGGATGAGTGAATCCCCAGCAACACCAACCAAGATAGTAGTAAGGACACAAGCAAGAATCGCAACGCGTACTTGCCAGCCATTTGGTAGAGGACCTTCACGACCTTGTTCAGGTTCATCAAAGAACATCACAACGACTACTCGGAGATAATAGAATACTGAGATGGCGGAATTGATCACCATCAACAGCGCAAGCCACCAAACCCAATGCATATCTCCAAGAGCATATATTCCGCCATCAGCGATTTCGGCTCCCATGCCACCTACAGCAACGCGAACGATTCCCATGATGACAAGTAACTTCGAAAGGAATCCAGCCATTGGAGGAACTCCGGCAAGTGAAATCATGAAGATGAACATAGCAACTGCAAGAAGTGGTTCTCTCTTGGCCAATCCACCAAGTGAAGAGAGGCGAGAAGCACCACCTTCTGATTCAAGAAGGGACAATACAAGGAATGCACCGAGTTTGAAGGCTACCAAGACAACGAGGTGGAATAGAAGAGCTGTCATGACTGCAACGGCTGCTGCACTGGCATCACCAGAAACTGCCGCATCCCAGTTCCATGCCCCAACTGCGGTCAATGCGGCCAACATGTAGCCTGCATGTGCTACAGACGAGTAAGCAAGCATTCGCTTTGGATTATCGCTTCCAAGAGCTGCAAGGTTACCCCAAGTCATGGTAATAGCAGCCATAGCCCCTAGACAGACAAGCCAAACAGCACTGCCATCACTGGATTCAGGTGCTGCTACAATCAACAGCATTCGAACCAATCCAATCATTCCCATTGCCTTACT
This sequence comes from Methanobacteriota archaeon, assembly GCA_018662825.1. Taxonomy (GTDB): domain Archaea; phylum Thermoplasmatota; class Poseidoniia; order Poseidoniales; family Poseidoniaceae; genus MGIIa-L1. Next base: position 27,699 of record JABJFI010000074.1, read on the forward strand.
TGCTGTTGCTAAAACACCAGCTACTGGGCTGGTTGCACCAGAGTAAGCATCTGGAGCAGCAAAGTGGAACGGTGCCGCACTCACTTTGAATCCGAATCCAACCAAGACAAAACCAATTCCAATAAGTGGTAATGCGGTGGTTCCAGATTCAGCAAATGTGGCAGCAAGAACACTGAATTGGAGGGAACCCGCCCAAAGGTAGAGCATTGAAAGGCCGTAAAGACCAACACCGGATGCAACTGAACCGACAATGAAATACTTCATTCCAGATTCAACACCGACTTTCGATTCCTTGAGGAATGCTACGAGAACATATGTTGAGAACGAAGCAAGTTCAAGGCCAATGAACAAGACAAACAGGTCTTGTGCAAGTGCGACAACCGACATTCCAAGTGCACAGGTGACCATGAGAATGTAGAAGTCTGCTTGTCTTCGATTGTTATACAACTCTTGTTCTGATACTTTCGCACCGATGCCATTGACTTGAAGACGATTCATACTCGAGAATGCCGCCAATGCTAAAGCGCCGAAGAAAATCAATTCAAAAATACGGCTGAATCCATTGACTAGCAATAATTCCTTTCCGGATTCAGAAACAATACTTACTCGCTCAAGTCCTTGACTAAATGTGTATAGTACTTTAGCAAATGCACCACCAAGTGTTATTGAAGCAATCCATGCCGGCAAACGTGGGTCGCTGGTAAACTTGAAGCGGGTGCCGCCTAGTAGCCAAGGTAGTCTAATTTGTGTGCCAGGGATACGGAATGTTCCTTGTCCCAAATTTGGAACGAGAATCAACAACAACATGCCAGTGAACAATATCAACTCTGGACAAAGAGCACTAACAAATCCATCACCAAAAGGTTCGACTGTGGTCATGTTTGACATATCAGGCACCTCCACTAAAATCGCCAAGGATCGGTAAAACCAATCCCTCGAATATTTGAATCGTCCAATCGTGCATCATATCTAATGCAATCCAAGGCATGACACCAAAGGCAATGGTGAAAAATGCGAGAATAATCATCGCTAACTTCTCGGGGTTTGCAATATCTGGAACAGGGCCATTACCCAAAGAGGCAGGTGGTTGTGTATCATCTCCACCTTCGAAGATGGTTCGTTGCATTGACCAAAGGTAGTAGGCTGCTGTAACGGCCAATACCAATGCTGGACCAACCATCCAAAAGACGCTCAAGCCTTCTGCTGCAAGGAAATACCATAGTGCAATGAGCATCATTAATTCAGCAACAAATCCAGCCAATAGAGGAAGCCCAAGAGATGCCATCCAAGCGAACATCATCGATGTAGCAAGCCATGGCGAATGCTTCGCCATTCCACGCATAGCACCAATTTCCATGCTGTGGTAATGGTGCTTGAATGCACCACAGACTGCGAACAGCATTGGGCTAATGATTCCGTGAGCGAACATCATGAACAGAGCGGCTGCCCAGCCCATTGGTTGCATTGTTGCGATACCGATGAGAATTACTCCCATGTGAGAGACTGAAGAATAAGCGACCATTTTCTTGAGATTTGTTTGGCCAAGACAGACAATAGCGCCCCAAACAAGAGAGACCATACCGATAGCCAACAGAACGAATTGGAAGTATTGCAATGCGTGTGGGAAGAGGCTTATTGGAAGTCTAAACATTCCATAAGCACCCATTTTCAGCATAACACCTGCCAGTAACATCGAACCACCAGTTGGAGCTTGAACGTGAGCATCAGGCAGCCAAGTGTGGAATGGAACTGCTGGGAGTTTGACAAGGAATCCAAGCATCAACATTGCAAACAGGACCTTTTGGATATTTGCACCCAGATACCAGTTTCCATTGCTGTTCTCCATCAATGCGTGTTGAGTGATGGTTGGAATGTCGAATGTTCGACCGGTCATTGAGCCTGCGTACTCCAAAGGATTTGCAGAATCTTGGAAGAAGTACAGTGTAATTAAACCAAGAAGCATTACCACAGAGGCAGTAAAGGTGTAGATGAAGAATTTCTGTGAAGCGTATTTGCGGTCTTTTCCACCCCACATGAGAATCAAGAAGAACATTGGAATCAATGTCAATTCCCAGAACACGTAGAACATAAACAAGTCAAGTGCGACGAAAACACCGATTAAAGCGCCACCCATGGCCAATAAAATTGGGAAATAAACAGCACCGTTCTTTTCATTCCATGTAGCGATTATCGTTACTGGAAGCAAGAAAGTGGTTAGCCAAACCATTGGGAATGACAATGCATCCAAACCAACTGACCAATGTATGCCAAGAGATTCTATCCATGTGTAACGATGTGCAAATTCGTAGTTATTGAACGAAATTCCTTCCCAACTTACGTTTCCGAAATATTGGAAGAACATTCCTGTTGTGATAGCCAAGAGAAGTAATGAAAAGATCAACGAAGCCATTCGAATTGGGTTAGACAAACGCTTTCGCATCGATTCATTAGTATTAGAAACGAAAGCCAGTAAGACAATGCTTGCGACCAATGGGAACCCTACAAGAGGCATAGAAATCCAATCTTGCATTCAAGCCACCCCCCATATGAGTAAGAAAAGTGCTAATGTCCCAACTGCGACCATGAGTATGTAATCACGGGCTGAACCAGTGGTCAAAGAACGCACGACAGTAGAAAGCGATTGAGAACCAGTTTCTATTGCTTTGATGGTTCCATCGATAACTTCAGCATCAGCTTCAGCAACCTTGTTAGAGAATCCGGCAACGATGTTAACCATTGCTTTGTCATAGTATTCATCGATGTAAAGTCGATTTTCAAGAGCGGTGGCCAAACTGGATTCTGTAAAGGCGCTGTTATCGAAATGGAATCGCTTGTTTACCCATGCACTGATTTCAATAACTGGGCGCATCCAAGGCTTGGTCTCTTCACCTTTCGCTAATTTGCCGCCGTAAAGGGCCATAGCAAGTCCAGGGCCAATGATTGCCCCTAAGAAGATGGCAACATAGGTTAGAATGAAGAAGAACGAATCATGGTTAGCAAACGCGTGTTCCATTTCATATAGAATTCCTTCAAAGATGTTATGCTCTGAAAGGAAACTGTATTCGGTATCGGCAGCCCAATGTGTAAAGCCCATTCCAGCGAGAAGAATCGATGAAAGAGAAACGAAAGTCAGAATAAATAATGGCGTTTTAATCCATGTATTTGTTGGCCCGACATGTGCTGCAACCTCGTTATTTGGCTTGCCTGCAAAGGTCTTCAACCACATTCGTGACATGTAGAAGCCAGTCATTGCTGCACCGATTAGAACACACATTGCGGGGAAAAGGAAACGTGGGTCATCTTGAGCGACTCGCCAAGCGTTTGCAATAATGCCTTCTTTTGACCAGAAGCCGCCAATAAGAGGTAGCCCCATAATTGAAGCAGAACCAATCAGCATGGCTGTAGCAGTGATCGGCATTTTAGAGGCCAATCCACCCATATTTTCCATCGACTGAGCATCAAAGTCATCGTCATGATGGTCGTCATCGTGATGTAAATGGTGATGGGCATGATGTACTTCGTGAATCACTGAACCGCTTGCCATGAACAACATTCCTTTTGCCATGGCGTGGTTGAAGAGATGGAATAGTGCTGCTCCGAAGGCGACGACGACGATGTAATGTGCTTCACTGTCATGATGCCAATCGAGTGTGTTTGCTAGATACATTGCGCATCCTAAACCAGTGAATATGTATGCAAGTTGGCTCATTGTCGAATAAGCAAGGACTTTCTTCAAATCCATCTGAACAAAGGCAATGGCTGCTGCCATAACAGCAGTAATTCCGCCAATTGCTGCAATGATGAATGCGAGGTCATCTAAATCTCCGTGAAGTGATTCTGCACCGAAGAATGGGAACATTCGAGCAACTAGGTAGAGTCCAGCATTGACCATGGTCGCTGCGTGAATCAAAGCAGAAACAGGTGTTGGACCTTCCATAGCGTCGGGTAGCCAAACGTGGAGTGGGAATTGAGCGGATTTGCCAACAGCGCCGATAAACATCAATCCGAGAGCCCATTGAAGCGTTCCAGCAGATGATGCTGCAACCGCATCGATATTTTCAGTAGCAAAGACCACTGCATAGTCAAGGGAACCGAATAAGTCCCAAAGCATGACCAATCCAATCATCAAGAATACATCACCAATTCGAGTTGTCAAGAATGCTTTCTTGGCTGCGGATGCTGCACTTGGGCGTTCATAGTAGAATCCGATTAGGAGGTAAGAACAAAGACCCATAATCTCCCAGAAAATAAATAACCAGAGGAAAGAATCTGCAAGAACCATTCCGAGCATTCCAGCACAGAACAATACAAATTCTGCATAGAATCGATGGTTACGATTATCGTTAATTGGGTCGGTATTCATGTAACCGATACTGAACATGTTAATGAGAAGACACAAAAATGATGCAACGAAGAGCAGCATAACGGTGACGTGGTCTACATAAATTCCGAAACCGAATGAAACTGGTTCGGTAGTACTTCCTCCGTTCCAAATTCCAGTATTTACCCAGGCAATCTGTTCAAAAATTTCATCAAGACTCGTGAAGCCTTTGAGGAATTCTGAAATCAACAGTAAGGAAAGAATGAAGCTTGCAGCCATAACTGGCAAAGCAATAAGGCCGCCTTCCTTGAGATTCTTCTTCCAAAATGGATGGCCGTTAAACACTCGGCCAAGGAACAAAATGACTCCAAAAGCCACCATTGGTAATATAATAATCAGTGGCGCGTATTGCATCCATTCTGAATGAACTGTTGTTGTAACTTCTGTACCTGACATTCAATCACCTCAGTTCTTTAGGACATCCACATCGTCCAATGATATCGTTTCGTGTTGCCCGTAAACAGCAAGGAAAATCGCCAAACCTATCGCAACCTCACTAGCCGCAATAGCAATGGCAAAGAGTGTGTAAACCCATCCGGTTGTATCACCATGATGGACTGCTGCTGCTGCAAATTGCATGTTTGCTGCATTGAGCATCAATTCGATGCACATGAGGACAATAATCGCATTCTTTCGTGTGAATGCACCGCCCAATCCAATGACGAACATCAAAGCGGAGAGGCCGGAAACCAATGCTGGATCAATCATTCCTCTTCACCTCCAAATTCCCAAAGAAGATTTTCCATTCGCTCATCACGAACGAGGTAGGCTGCACCAATCATAGCCATGGACATAAGAATTCCAAGAATAACGAGAGGTAAAGCCCAATCACTTAGCAAAGAATCTGCAAGACCACTGGTCGTAGGGTGCTCTTCACTGCTGTTTTCCCAGACACTGTCCGCACTGAGAACGGCAACGAGAATCATTCCTAGGGCCAACAAGCCCATACGAGTGAATAATGATACCAATTTCATTCAAAGTCCTCCTCTAAGATTTGACGTCGCGTTAACATGATACCAAACAGTACCACAAGACCGACGCTGGCAAGATAAACAAGAATTTGAATTGCAGCCAAAAATTCTGCACCCAAGAGAATGAATATTCCTGATACGGCCATGAATGAAAAAATCAACGAAAGCATCGAATGTGCCACGCGCTGTGCAAGAACCAAACCAAGAGCGCCAAGTATGGCAATTGTTGCAAACAAAAAGAATACGCCTGTTTCGGCAATACTTGCTATATCCATTTCAAGCACCCTCTTCCGCTTTGTTTTCACTTGCTGCCTTTGCTGCCTTCTTCGCCCGTTTTGTGCGCTCTTTGGTAGCACGCTTTGCAAGTTCAGTATCGACTGCTTCTTGATGGATAGATGGTAAAACACGTGTTCGACTTGCATCAAACCACAATTCTTGACGGGTGAATCCTGACATTCCGTCGTATTCATTGGTCATGAAGAAAGAAGTGAAGCCACATGCTTCCATGCATAAGCCACAGAACATACAGCGTCCCAAATCAATTCGCCCAGACACAATTTGGTCGTCAGCTACTCGCAAATCAGACTGTTCCAAAATCGCTTCTTCTCCGGAATCATTCCAGCGAATAGTTGCAGTACTGCCTGAAAGGTCAAGCACTTCTCCGAAGCGCCATTCATTTGGGGTTTCTGTGTGTGCAGTTACATGATTGAAATCTTCAAGGGTTGCTGCGACTTCTGGTAGAAGGCTTGCTGCGTGTCCACCGACTTCGAGTTCTCCACCCATTCCACCGTGTTCGCCATCTGCTCCGTCCAAAACATCAACACGCAATTCCGTGGTCATGTGAAGACAATCGTTAGGACAGGCGGTTACACACAATTTGCATGCAGTACATGTTTCCCAAATAACACCAATTCTACCATTATAATTCCCTGGAACAAACAGCCAAGGCTCCATTTCCTCAAGACGTTCGTAAGGGTATTGAACTGTTTGTGGTTTCCAAAGTGTTGGGAACAAATCCGAAGTAACTCGGTCAGGCGCAAAAGTTTGTGCACTGACATCATTGAATTGTGAGGTTTTTTCTGCACGGACTTTACTATTGGCATCAAGGAATTCTGGATGTTCCGAATTGTGGTAGCCCCAATCTAACCTTTTACCCAACCACTTTCCAAAGAATGGGAAAGTACGAAGGGCAGTGATTAGAGTAATCTTAAACGGATACCAGAAAAGGTTTCTGAAATTCGGTTTTGCGTGTGGATGCATTGGCATGATAAATCACCTCAGTCCTTTCCCGGAGTATGCGTTCCCGCGGGCTGTAATGTGTAAACGTGATACATTCTATCTGGAGCAGCCTCTTTATCTTCATCATTGAGAAGAATATAGAATATTGCAAGCCAAAGAAGCGTTGTAGCAAGAGGGATGACCATAGGAACGCCCCATGCGCTCCAAGCGCTACCACCTTCTGCAGTGTAGGACATGTTTTCAGGTTGGAAGAGATACAATCGGTATAGAACTGAAAGAATAACTTGAGCAACAGATAGTGGCAATAGCATTCTCCAGCCGAATTCGAGAATTTGGTCAGTTCGGATACGGGCAAGAGAGAATCGTGCCCAAACGAAAACAACAAGGAAGACCAACCAAGACTTCAACAAAACAACAAGCGCACCTGGAATCAAGACATATGCATCGCCAAGCATTGGGATTTGGCTAATGGTGCCTTGGAATGGTAGGTGCCATCCGCCCAAGAAAAAGTGTGTGAACAAGAAACAGGCAGCATAGGTTCGGATGTATTCTGCCATAAACAGCATTCCGAAACGCATACCTCCGTATTCAGTCCACCACCCTTCAACCAGTTCAGCCTCTGCTTCTGGCATATCGAAGGGGACTCGCTCGACTTCTGCAATCATGGTGACTAAAAATAGAACTGCGCCCAAAGGCATCAAGAACAGATTCCAAGAACCAGCAGCATGCTGGAAATGAATACTTTCGATGATGTTGAAGGTGCCCGATAGAATGGCAACTGAAAGAAGAGTTAGGAGAAGGGGGATTTCGTATGCTGTGAGTTGGGCTGCTGAACGAATACCTCCGATCAAGGTATACTTGTTGTTAGAAGACCAACCTGCAAAGAATACACCAATTGGGGCAATACCAAATATTGCAATGGCGTAAAGAATTGAAAGGTCAGGATTGGTTGCATAGATTCCACTTGACAAGGGGATGATTCCAAGAATCAACAAAGTCGAAGAAACGATAAGGAATGGAGATACCTCGAAAATCAATTTGTCCGCTCGCCGAGGAACCATGTGTTCTTTGAGCAAAAATTTCATGCCGTCTGCAACGTTTTGAAAGAAACCGGGGAAGATTGAATATCCCATCCATGACCTGTTATTTACTCGGTCGACGGTTGGGAATTTTTCATCACGGTTACCAAATCTCTTGTTGAGGAATTTATTGATTGCACCGACAATGCTGCCGCCAAATGGTAGCATATTCCACCATTCCCCAGCAGTCACTCCGTTTTCTCCTACCCAAAGTGAACGAAGGGCGGTAGTTGCTCCACGACGGTCATTCATACGAGCAACAGCCTTGCGTTCAATCCAAAGGATTGCGAATTGACTGAAAAACAACATCAAGAAAACGATGTTGACAACTGCAAAGGTTCCAACGAGGAATGAAAGATCGGAGGCGTTCTCTTCCAAAGGTGTTCCTTCAAGTACCGAAGTGATGATGGAGGTGACAAGACTGTCTTTACCAAGGAAAATGCTGCGTAAGTCATAGATGTCGTCCATAGCAATCACCTCAGCGGTCCGTTTCTCCAATACATGGGTCAAAGCTACCCATAATCGCAGGGATATCTGCAATCTTATAGCCAATCATTGTCTTTGCAACATAAGGAATTGTGATGAACATAGGTGAACGAATAGAGACACGATAGGGGTTCTTTCCTCTACCTTCGCCACCTCCTTGGATGTAAAATTGTGACGCACCTCGAGTGCATTCGTAGTTATTGAATCCTGTTGCACCTTCTGGAGCGCGTGTTGGTGCTTTGGTGTAAATCATTTCATCACCGTTTGCATAGTTGGTATTCTTCCCACCAGGAATCTTGTTGAGAGCATCTAGAACCATGCGGCATGATTGTCGCATTTCTTCCATACGGACTCGGTACCGGTCATAACAATCAGCACCTTTGACTGAGGTTGGCTTTTCAACAGCAGGCTCCCAATCAACTTCATCGTAGACTGAATAGGGGTGAGCCCAGCGTACGTCATAGTTGACGCCTGCAGCTCGGACGTTTGGCCCCGAAACACCTGCATCAACCATCGATTCTGCATTTGCATAGCCCACGCCTTGAAGACGAACAAGCCAGATAGTCGATTCATCGAGCATCATTTCATATTCATCAAGACGCTTCTCGAATAATTTGGTTTTCGCAATAACTCGGTCAGCAAATCCGATTGGCATGTCGCGCTTAACTCCACCAATACGTGGGTAATTGTAATGCATTCGAGAGCCTCCAAGTTCTTGGAGCAAGTCGAGGAACATTTCACGGTCACGCATACACCAAGTCATGAGTGTCAGATTGCCAATATCGGGCCCAAATGCACCAAGCCACATCAAATGGGACGCGAGACGTTGTAATTCTGCCGATATTAGGCGAATGTATTCTGCGCGTGCTGGAACATCTGCTTCAAGCAAATCTTCAGCCGCGTAAATATACGAGTTGGCCCAAGTCATAGCGCTTACATAGCAAAGACGGTCGCAGTAAGGTGTGATTTGTGTGAAATCACGTGCTTCACATATCTTCTCAACACCGCGATGGATGTATCCGAGTTCTGCTTCGGTATCGACGACGGTTTCACCATCGACTTTTACACGTAGTGTCCACAACCCGTGAGTCATTGGGTGCTGGGGGCCCATTGTAATCCACATTTGTGCCATAATAATCCCTCACTTTACACGGCCCTCGTCCGCAGGTTTACGAATGAATCCTTGTGGGTCATCGTACATTTCGTTGTGATCGTGATAACGAATCTTATGTTGCTTTTGCAACGGGTGGAAACCTTCAGGGCTGTCGTTTGGATTAAGCACTCGGTGCATGTTATCGTGGCCCTCGAATTTGATGCCGACTAAATCCCAAGTTTCTTTTTCGTTCCAATCTGCCCCAACCCAAATGCTTTGAATCGAAGGAACTGTTGGAGAGTCTCCTTGAGGAAGCGGTATGAAGACTTCGAATTCCATCGGAATATCCATGCCTGAAAGCGCTTCAACATCGTGAACAGTACAGGTGTTTGGTGTTTGGTTCTTCACCGGTTGACGTAGGAAATGGTAAGCAACTTCCCATCCTCGCTCTGGTGAACCTTCAGGGAAATGAGTGCCTGTGACCATCGAGCAATAATTGACACCGAGGTCATATTTCATCCATTTTGCAAGAGCAATCCAATGTTGTGGTGGGCAAACGATGCGGACGAAAGCGTATTTCTTCGCATTAGAATGGTTTTGGACTGATGTTTCAATACCGCTCCCTCCGAAACGGTCGTTGATTGCTGCCAAACACGCATCGGCTGCAGTAGAATTTTGTTGAGGTGTTATCGAACCAACCATCTCAGTCCTCTCCCACAATTACTGGTTTGTCGCTGCTACGCTCAAGGCTTGGAGCGCCGCCAATTCGAATGATTTTCTCTCGGAGTAATCCAAAGCCATCGATAAGAGCCTCTGGCCGAGGAGGGCATCCCGGGACATAGACATCCACGGGAATAACCGTGTCAACACCTTCGAGGATGTTGTAGGATTGGAAGTAAGGGCCTCCCGAGATTGCACATTCGCCCATTGCTATGCAATATTTTGGTTCAGGCATTTGTTCCCAAAGGCGAACCACTTTGTCGGCAAACTTCTTTGAAATTGGACCATTGACTAACAAAACGTCTGATTGCCGAGGGGATGAACGGAACAGAACTCCGAATCGGTCACCATCGAATCGAGGTGTTGCGGCCGCAGCCATCTCGATTGCGCAGCATTTGATGCCTAAGTGAAGAGTGAACAATGATTTTCGGCCCGCCCAGTTGAAATATCGACCTGCAAGAACACTGAGGAACTTTTTGATGCGGGTTGCCTTGAGAGCTTCATCGGTGACTCCACCGACCATTTCAACCAAAGCACGACTGTTGAAGGCTGCGAAATTATCTCCTGGTTCTGCCATAAAATCCACCTCAAATGTAAATGCGACCTCGCTTTCGGAACACATACCACACGCCCAAAGACATGATGGTAAAGAAAAGACCGAGTAGCAGCAAAGCACTCTTGGCATCAGCAAGTGCCCCTTCGGCGGCACCAGGGGATGTTGCTTCAGATGCAACCATGCCGCCGAGAACAAGGAACATGAAGGCTACATCGAAGACAAGGAAAATGATAGCATACCAATAATATTGGAAATGGAATTGAATCATTGCATCGCCAACAGGCTCACTACCGCATTCAAAGGTCGTCAAACGACGAGGATAAAGGCTGTGATCTCGCTCATAACCTTCTAAGAGATAGGAGCGGGTAATATGGGGCCGGGCAGGGTCAACTCGTGGACGAACAACCCATGTAATGATGAAATTTGTCAATGGCATGATGATTCCAAGAATCGTCAAAAAACCAATTGAGAGATACGCACTCGGAACTGATTCGAGACCGGACATATTTTCACCCATGTGCGAAGCATACGCTCCGCATTCTTTCCGACTTGAGGGACCCCCATAAGGATTGCCAAATCAAACAGTAGAAAACGGCGAAGGCGGGATAGGTAAAACAAGGTCACTGCGAGATATATACTCAAGTATCAAGAACGACGGCTGTCGATGAAACTTCAATCGCCGAATGTAAGAGGTATTAAAGTGAAACTCTGAACTTCTGAAAGGTACAGGGTTTTGAAATGAAGCGATGGCAGGTGTAAAACCTTGGTAGCATTGGAAATGAATTTCCAAATGCGCGCCTCTCTATTGTTGTTTCTTCTTATTTCGATTTGCACCTGGATTTTGTTTCAATTGTGATTTCCCCGCATTATAAAAAATGACAACAAATGGAATCAAAATGATGAATAAAACACCGGTTTGAATTTGTTCAGTTGAAAATCCTAATCCTAGTAAGCCCTTAGATGGTTGACCTCTAATTTCAAGTTCAATGTTCTCTCGGCCAACCACTCCTGTTTCCAAAGGCTCTGCCGAAATCGTAAATTTGAACGTGTCTTCAATTTCGGCACCACTAGGAGGATGAACAGTGATTACGATTCCAATGGTTTGACCAACTTCAATTTCACAAATGAAGTCTTTAATCTCAATTTCACAAGTGTCTGTTTCATCAACTTCAGTCAAAACAACGCTCCAGCCTCGGTAATTTTCTGATGAAAATACAAAGACTTCGGCATCGACGTTACCGGTATTCGTGATATTAACAATAAACTCGTCAGTGTTTGGATAGATGACCTCCAAGACGGAGTTGATCTGTTCACGGTCAAATTCAAACTGATAAATAATTTGAACATCGAGTGAGATATCAAAATGGCCTGAACGGTTTGCCGCATTCTTGGAACTGAGTACGACCAATTCAAAAATACCACCATCGCCTGTTGAAGCGCCTGGATTAACGGTCAATTCGATTTCAAAATACAATTCAAAGGGTAGTGCTTCAAAGCCGCCAGCACAATAGCCAAGTTCACACATCTTAGTTTCAGCAAGATTTTTTGTCGAACCTATGATTGGTTCACCAGCCGCATCAACGAGGAAAGCACTGTTATTTTGATCCCAAATACCATAGCCTACTGGAATCATGAATTCGCCATCTACCGGGAGCCCATAGAGCGTTATTTCTCGTGTTGCAAGTCCTTCAAGTCCAGACACATCGAACACCGCTTGGTCTTTCCCATCACCTGTGTTTTGAACCCAGAAGCCAAATTTCTGCGTGCCAGATGGAGGAAGTGTCGCTGTGCCTGAACGTTGGTCTAGCCCTCCATCAACAAGGCGGACATCCATCGAAAATACACGGTCTGAAAGGATTGCCAAGAAAATGAATTCTCTCTGATTATCTGGTAATCCATCATTATTTTCGTCACCTGAATTCGTGGTGTCATCTTTGTTGATAATACGAATCGTCAATCGACTGGTAGAGAGTTCTTCCTCACCATCGATACCGACAACCATAAACACTTGAATAGAACTCTGTGGAGCAATTAAAATCCCTTGGGACGATGAAATAAGATTTCCATTGCTATCCTCACAGTGGACGTCCCATTCGGGCGAGGCAGTTTGAGATTGCTCAATACAACGGTAATGGTCCGCTGTGTTCCCAGTATTTTGAATGGTAATTGGGAACTTCACAAGAGAACCGGAACGGCCAGTTTGTTCAAGGGCCGTTGCTAGAGCCTCAACCCCATGAATCGCTTTGACTGAAACTGTAAGTGTAACTTCAGCATACGCAACGCCACCACCAGCTGGCAATACAGAGAAGGCGATTTCAATTTGTTCGGTTGCCAAAGCATTACTTGGAACATTTACTACAATACCAACATTCTCAGTTTTGTCAGAACCGTGTTTAGAACCAACTGAAACGGTAGTTGAATCAAGTTGTACACTCCAACCCGATGGTGGAGCAGAGGAGGAGATTCGGAGATTGTCCACGCCATTTCCTTGGTTGGTCACAGTGAGTGTAGCTGTGCCGTTAAACCCTGGCTCGATATTGGAAAGCATAGTTGTTGACAAAGAAAGACTTGCTCCAAATGATTGGCCAAGAATAACTCTCAATTCTTTTGAACACTTGACTGTGTTACCATCTTTAGCAATGATTTGGATGGCGGATTCTTCGCCAGCAGTTACCGAATCATCAGGTGTAACTATCAAGTCGAATGTTTTGCTGCCCTCTCCGTCATTATATGGCAACAGTCCTGACGATGCCCCGTCGAAGTCCACCCACCCCGCACGGCTTCCAGTTTTGGCCATTGTAACCGACCAATCGCTGTTCCCAATGTTTGTCAATGTGGCGCTAAGGCTTCCTTCACTATCAGGGTCAACGGTCAAACTCGTTTTGGTCAGTTCCATTGTACATTCATGTAATTCAGGAACGGTCAAATCAAAATCTTCAACATCAGAGGCTTCTTGAGAAGGGTCACTGGTCACTGTGCCGGTAATTTCCCAACAATATTTGTTGGCTTGTTGGCCTACAGGAACTTCGACTGATACGGTGACTGTCTCAGTGTCATTTTGATCAAGTGTGACCGTTTCTTGGTCTAATTCAACAGTTAGGTCGTCAGCATTTTGACAACCGCTCCCATCTGCTTCGTCAAGTGAAAGAGCAATGGTTTCATTTGTTTGGCCTGTATTTTCAACCACGATATCGTATTCGATGACAGATTCTCCAGCCCATTGTTGGTTGCGGTCGTTTTCATTCGCCATCGAAAGGTCAACTCCGAAAACTGCTGAACCTGAGCCATCTCCAGCAGTGGTAGTGACAATTTTCGTTTCCGTTGCCGGCTGTCCAGCAACTTCTGGTGGAGTTGGGGCCTCATTTGCATTCGCAGTAATCGTAGTGTCACAAGAACCTTCAGCATTTTGTGTCAAAGAAACATTCATCGTCGTTTCACCGTATTCATTCGGTTCAACAACTCCAGGAATTTGTTGAATGTTCGATGAATATGCACTGCATTCTTGAGTTGCTTCTTCGCTACTAGAAAGAGACAATGTAATTGCCGTAGGGCCGTTATTATACACTCGAACTGTGTATTCTCCTGCCTCTCCTGGATTGACTTCAAGCCCGTTAGAAGGTGTTGTTTGAATGGTAATGCTCGCATCTCGTGCACCATCAGCAGCGACACTTGGCGCCACCATCGGTACTACTGAAAGAAGAAGAATTCCCACAAGGAAAAATGCACGTTTTATTCCGTGCGTGTTGTTTGGTTCTCGGGGGTCCATGACCCCCGGTGGCGGCCTTACTATCAAAAGACTACCCTTGAATGTGTCAAGGAAAACAAACTTAGTTATCAAGTTCATGCTTCAACAAAAGATGTTGCTTCGGTTTGACAATTCATGCATTCGGTCAATGAATTAGATTGACAGTCGGTAAAATCTGCGCGGTGGTAACGGGCACCACAGCCTGGACAACCGAGCATTGTCCCCGTTATTTCACTGCGGCATGACCAGCACATTGGGCCTTGTTGTTCGATTTTCTCGACAACAGGGGCGATTGGGGCAACAATTTTCGGCGCCGCCGCAATAGTTGGTGCTTGAACTGGGCTGGGTGCCGTAAGTTGTGGTTGAGAAACAATGTCTTTCCTCCGTTGCGTGAAGAGAACAGCTCCAACTAGAAGAGCGACAATGAATACTCCACCAATAATGCTGGAAAGAGGAAGCGTCTCTCCTGAAGTCCCAATTGGCTCCCCGAGTGAAGAAACTTGTAATTCAATTGAGGAATTTATCATCAAATCTGCACTTTGTAATCCGAGAGTAATGATTCCATCTCCTGGCCGATCTGCTCGAACTAAGAGACGGATTTTCATTGATTCTCCAGGCTCTAAATTTGCAATATCATTCCCATCAATACTGGCTGACCAATCCTTTGGTTCGTCGATTGTCAACTTATGTGAAAAAGCAACATTTCCAGCATTCAGTAGCGTGACTTCTAATTCTTCTTGAATTCCAGTTGTGAATGGGGTTGTCCGTTCTTGAACCCATGAAGATTCCACAACTGTAGCGACAAGAAGGCCTATGTTTTCGGTGTATTCAACATCGCCTCCTTCTAGTTTTAACACAAAAGAAGGTTCGCTTAATGGTGCCATTGTAGTTGAGATAATAATCGTGCATGTTACAGGTTCAATGCCCCCCATACCCACTGGTTCGAGGGCAGAACACTCACCAAATAATCCATTACTAAGGGATACTGAAGCCGTTGGTTGCCAATCAACATTCGCATCGTTTCCAACTAACCATGTGAACATCAGTGGAACGCCTGTTGGATGAGAGCCTGCTCCAAACGGTGTATCCCAACTGGTACCATTTTCCAATTCAAGGCTAACAAAATTGAGGGTCGGTTGAGCAAGAATTTCGACATTTAAGAAACCAATCCAAGTGAGACGGTCTGAACCACTATCAAGATGTAATTTCACTTCACCAGATGAACCACTTCCATCACCCGAAATTCCGAACAGTAAATTCTTCGATGAAGACCAAGTTAGGTCAAATGGTCCTAATCCAGATGTAACAGACCACCCGGGTGGTAATTCAAAAGATGGCGTTAAAGAAAGGTCAATATTGCCTCGGTGCTCCAATGAAAACAACATACTGAAATAAGAATCTGGGCGAAGAACTCCAATATTGGTTTCTAAATCGATTTCAACATCCTTAATTGTATCAACTTTTATTGGAATATCAAATACCCAACTTTCTGTAATTTCTGTTTGAGAAATAGCGGTCAAACGCACCATTCGTTCCGCACCTGAACCCGTCATCACTTGAGGAGGAGTGAAGGACATACCAATGACTCGATGCGTGTCTTTTGAAATTAGGCCTGTAGAACCCGAACTTGCACCGGGAACGCTAGATAGAGTATCGAATCCCGCACTCCAACCAGCAGGAGCTTCAAGGAACAAATCATAACCGATGTTTGCATTTCCGATATTGAATAAACGAATATCGATACTCGTCGTTTCAGTTGGTGAAACTGGTACAATTTGGTAATCGTATTCAAGGCGTAAGTTTGGCAAATCTGGAACCTCAAGATACAGCATATAGGGATAGGTCACCCCATTATCCACATCGATACCCAATAAATCGATGCGATACAATCCTGGTAAAGGTGGAGTTGGATGAACAAGTGTGACGATTATTTCCGCAGAACCTTGACCTTCAAGTGAAAAATTTGATTCATTGGCCCCCACATACCAAGTTTCGGTTTGACCCGTTACTTCGTTCATGACGCTTTGAGTCAGAAGGCTTGCATTGGTTGAAACCAAAGCGGTATTTGTGAGCGTTAGGTTCCATGATGTGGTTGACTGACTTGTATTCAACAACATCAATGATTGGGGTTCAGCAGAGAGTTTTACCCCAGGTGCAGTGACGTTGACAAATACGTCATGACGGTTATTATTTTCAAGAATTTCTTCGATTTCATCGCTTGGATCGATTATGAAAGAGAGAGTTGATTGGCCTGCTGTTTGAGGCGTCCAATACCAAATTTGGGTCTTTGTAGAACCTGCACCAATATCAATTGATTTGGTTTCAATTTCGACGCCATCAACTTCGAAGACAATGTCAAAGAAATCGGCTCGAACATTTCCAACATTGAACACTTTCGAGGTCACTTGTAACTGGTCACCAACTTGGGGGATAGTCACAGACATTGCAAACTCTTCTTCCAAAATCGTTGGGTCGGGCCTGAGGTCATTTACACCATGCCCCATAACTGCAATGGCAAATGGTTGTGCTTTACTGCCGCCATGGTAAGCGTCTTTGACTTTAACCGTCCAAATGCCAAGTTCCGCATTATCGACCAACACAACTTCGACATTGTTCAGGTTGTCTGCAGAACCCCCGGTAGTAGAACGCCCGCCTGCAAAATCATTACCGAGGTAAATTTCTCCACTTGGGTTGGTTACTTCGATGTCGAGGTTGTTGACTAATTGAGTATTAGAGAATGGTGAGCCGCGTTCATCCGACCATGCAAGAACCGTTTTGAAGCCCGAATTTGATTGAGATATGTTGAAGGTATAGGTTTTGGAATTACCTGTTCCAGATAAGACTGAGCGGTCATCAACCCAAATTCCTTGACCAGATGTTGGAGCAAGTGTATTACGTAAATTGAGGCGGCCCCAACCCTCATCATCATTTGGAATATCTCGTGTACCGATGTCTTGTGCTCCAAGAATCAATAACGCTTTGATTAAGGCTCCTTGTGGAGATGGGCGTTGTGCAATTTCTTCAAGATATTCACGCACCATGACAGCAGCACCTGCTGCATTCGGTGTTGCCATTGAAGTTCCAGTGTATTCAAGATAGTAAGAATTAGACCATGTAGAGCCACTGATGTCCGTAGCTTCCTGTGCTCGGCAAGAACGAACATAGCCACCGGGTGCAAGAATATCCGGTTTTATGCGGCCATCATCAGTAGGACCACGAGAAGAGCCTGACATGATGGAATCCGGTGCACCGGAATACCGGTTTTGATGGTTACCGACCGTAATGGTGTTCTTGGCAGTTGAAGGGGCCCCTACAGTTCCAGTATCTGGGCCATCGTTACCTGCTGCAAAGAGGATTGTCAAGCCATTATGACCGTTGTAATAACGATCGTAATAATTCGCACGGTCATCAACATCTTCGCTCTCAGAAGTGTATTTACCTTGGTCGCTTGCTAATTTGGAGCCCCAAGAATTGGTATGGGTATGGGCTCCTCCAGAATACGCACTGTTGAGAAGATAATTCAGTGAAGGAGATTGGAAATTACCGGTGTTATCGTTTTCCATTGCTTGAAAGTATAGTTCCGATGAAGTAGCAACTCCAGAATAACCACCTTGTGTTCCATCGCCAAGAACTGTGCAAGCGACATGTGTGCCATGGCCCGAATGTTTGTCAGCAGTCGAACCATCACCGATAACATCGTTATTAACAACAACGCGATTACCAAAATCTCCATGGTCAGCATCTAGGCCTGAATCAGCAACTGCCACAATTTGTCCTGAACCATCCAAATCAGTGGTAAAATAACTGGTCATTTGAGAAGTTTTCATATGTGTTCGTGCCTGGCTATTGTCGGGACTAAATGTTGGTTCAAAACGGAATGTTCGCAATGAGGGTTGAGCAACAACACCAACAAGGTCTTCTGTTGAAAGAATTCCTTGATATCTGCCAGAATCCCATTGATGAGAATCTGAAAACGCGATAGGTACGATTTGAGATACTTTCTGAATCAATTGTGTTCCTGTTGCATCAGTGAAATCGATTGAATCGATTGGGCCTTCATCATTCCTCCACCCCTCAATTCTCATAGAAAGGCCTTGCAATGCTTCTTCACCATCTTCAAGCATCAAGACATCAAGAACGGGGTCATCAACCAATAGTGCAAGTGGAACTGGGTGTTGGGCAACAATGCCATCAAGACTAGAAAGGCTCGTCAATGCAAATGGTGTGCCTTGAATAAGAAGGCCTGAAGGAGCGATAAATTCTCTGACGGTGAGGCCAGGAATCTCATCGAGTGTATCTCTCATCTCCATCATCAAAATATCATTTGATACGATAATGAGACTCAAATCAAATCGCGACATCATCCATTCATTCGGAACTGGCCTTTCAAGTTGAAATCCATTGATATCAAAAGTTCCGATTCTACTAGAAGCAAACATACCCCGTTGTTCTGAAAATGGTGAATAATCGCTGTAACCAACAGCATCAGAATAGACGCCATCGACAAGGTCGAATTGAACCCATTCGACATCTTCATCACTTTCCATTTCCGATGAAACCACCCCTACGGGGTGGAGCAATGGAGATACACTTTGCAAGAGAAATAGTGTGATGAGGGCGATTGCCCAAAACATCGAATGTTTAACTTGCACAAGAAGCCCTCACATCATCCCGTTTTATCGCTATGGGTAATATGGGTCTCAAAAATTGAATTCATGAAACAGGCCATGTGCTTCTTTCGGCTTTATCGTTGAAGTTTTCACTACTCCAAACCCCAACAGAATGGGTCCATGACTCGGACTGTAACTTGCCATTGTAATCAGTATATTGTAATTTGATATGTATTGAATATTCATCCCATACTGAATAACCGACGATTAACATTTCAAGACTATCTCCTGCCAACGATGAATGCGAAGCGATTACGTCGACTTCAATTGACATCAAACCGATAATATCTCCTTCATCTGATTGAAATTCAATTTGAACAGATACATCGGTAATATCGCGACTACCAACGTTGTGTATTTCCGACATCAAAAGATGCCCCCCTCGTTGGAGGTATTGTGTTTCAACATCAACAGCATCACGAGGTAAAGCCCAATACCAACCACTGGCTATTACTCCCAACAATAAAAGGAATACTATTCCAGCTAAAGCAACTCTGCTGGGACTCACTTCACGCCGGATTGTTTCAAGGGCTTTCGAAATTTTTTGCATGTCTTCAAAGGTCTCAATACCCTCTTCATCCAACTCATATCCAAGAGATTCTATTTGTTGAAGGCGTGCAACATCAAGTAATCCTAGTGATTCGATATCGTCTTCATGAACCAACATGTCCCCATGTTCATTCACTGGAATGTGATTTTCGTCTGACATAATATCACCAAATGAGTGCCAAACCACTGGCAATGACGGTCGTAATCGGTTCAACGATTAACAGGTGGCGTGTTTCAACACTGTCGCCTGTAAGTGAACCAACAAGAGAGAGGTCTGTAACCATACCATTGATTCCGACTGAAGATGCGGTTGGTAATGGGCCCGTGAATTGGGCATCTAGTAAGACTGCACGGCCACTGAAGGAATGGCCTTCCAAGAAACCTGTCGTGTAACTCGGTTCAATCGTTGCCTCAGCACTAGCAACAATTCGCCCATTGGTAATATCATCCAAAACAATAATCGGGTACTCAAACGGTCCATAATAGACATGAATTGTGGCTGATTTAAGGTCTTGTCCAATGATTTCAATGCGGTCAATTGTCACTCCAGGAGATGATGGCAAATCGGTTTGTTTGAGGTAAAGTCGACTCACACCTTGTCCCAAAGATGCAACACGCATACCCCAGTCATCCGTTGTTTCAAGTACAAATTTTGACGGAAGGTCTTCGGCCAAAAGCAACACATCGCCTTTGGTATCAACCGAGCGACCTGTTGCTTCAAGATACAAATCCATGTCGTCAGTGTTTGAAACATAATCCAGTTCCATCATGCCTTGGAAAGAAACCTCGGCTCGGATATCAAAAACTGAATTTGGTCGAGCCGCCAAATGCATTTCACCAGGTAAATCACGCATGAAAGCGGTCGCAGGCCACCAGAATCCATCGATATAGCGCATTTGTTGAATCATTAGAGATTCTGCTGAATGTCCATCGATTTGATATTGTGAAGGGACGATGACATCAATGAGGAATATATCACCAATCGTTGTCGAGAAGTCTGTTGATTGGGGGATTCCAACAATCAATGCCTCAACACGACTGAGGGCGCGTTTATCGATGAACACCGCATGAGCAGAATCCAAACGAGAACCTAAATCATAACTCATATCAATCGATACTCGGGGTACGGTGAGGTTATCTTGAGTCGAAAACACTGCATTTGCTTCGACATTGTTGGGACCGCTGGTGTCAAGTCCGGCAATAACAAATTCGATATCGCGACCTTCTAATCCATTGATGATTATGCTCAATTGTTGGCGCTCTGGAGTCCACTGCTCAAGGAATAGGTCAATTTCATACACTGGAATCTCACCAAGCATTCGGAAATCATATTCCAAGAGTATTCGACCAACAGGTAGACTTGGCAACCATGTACGAATATGCCATGAACGTCGTATTTCAAATGTAATACCTTGTTCTTCCCAAATGCTAAGATTGACGCCCTCAATTTCTGAATCTAAAATAATCCCATCCTCAAGGGCTTTCAATAGTTGTTCGATATTGGTAATGTTGGCTGCATCCAACGCATAAAACACTTCTTGGTATTCATCATCACTAATTCTGAAATCATTAGCGAGGGCTTCATCCACAATACTTCTACTCGACAAGGTGTAGTTTGGCATTCGTGACAGGTTGAAGGTCAGCATTGTTGCTTCAAACACTTCCATTCCAAGACCGTGCGACCAAGCAGGTTGTTGGTTCACATTTGTTCCTTTACTAACATCCATTGTGACATTGAAAAGTTCTCCTGTCGTCAAATCAAGACCCAAAGACATGTTGTCGTTACTTGTTTCAATACCGCCTAAATCAACCACTGTAGAGTAGAAGAAATCATTGACAAGGGACCCGAAATTAACTAAATCTCCAAGGAAAAACGACAATGCTTGGACACCATCTCCTTCATCGAAAGTAGGTAATTCAATTCCTGTAGAATCAACTCCACTTGGGTAGGCTATCGTAATGTTGGCCGGCAATGGGTCGATAGCAATACGTCCGTTCATCCCCTTAAATGGATCATCGTATTCAGTTTCATCTTCAAGTAATATGTTCATCGGTGAGGCTTCAGACCGTATCAATTCGATTCTTGAATTGCCTTCAGGGCCACTAGCTCCTGGGTCAAGGGGTGAGAGTCGTCGAAGACTTGTCACATCAGATATTGCTGTGCTTAGGCTTGCTTCACCGGTCGCTTCGTCGACCCAGAATCGGAAATGGTCTCCATCCATTGTCAAAGGTTGTGTAGCGTTTGTCAACTGAACTTCTATCGAATCCATTGGCGTGGAAGCAACATAACCTATTGTATCGCCTAAAATCAATTGAAATGATGCGGGTAATCCACTAAGGCGGATTGCGTTTCGTTGCCCATCACCGTTTCCACCATAGGTAATTGTTCCAATGGGGACAGAGGCCGAATAAGTCAATGCCTCAGCAGTTTGTGTTACGTTGAATGTGCTCGGACGATTGGAAATCGTAGCTGATTGTTGATTGGCATTTAGTAAATCGCCATCATCATGTAAAATGTGACCTATCAGTAAGGGGCCTCCAGCTACACCTCGTAAATCCATTGTTCGAACATCATTAATTGGGTCGTAATCATGGCTCACGCTAGAAATACCCCCGATACGCGCACTCATTGCAACCGGGACAAGGGGAGATTGGGGTCCAAGGCGTCCGTTAACAGTCTCGATGTTGGTGTCTTCTGACAGTAATATGTGGTCGATTTCTGGTAACCACGGTTGGTCACTGCTTGAGATTGCAACAGAAACTAAACCAATTTCCATTGGCTCACGAGTAGAAGTTGGTAGGCTAAGTCTGACTTGATTGTAACAATTCAAACGAACGGCTCCCCCAGATGCCCCGGCAGTCCCCACAATTGATTCTGGTAAGCCATTAACAACATCACCGACATCAAGGATGACTTCGATAATGGTCAATAACGCATTATCAAAAATTTGTGCAATACTATTGAGATTTGGGTTATCATAATTGACGCGGCTTAATCCACTTTTCGGAAGTTCAAAACTACCTTCAACGATAATCACTTTGGGCACGTTTTCAATATTCAAAACTATAGATGATGAATCCGAAGCATAACCTCCGCGCATGAATGTCGATTTATATTCGAGAAAATCGATGGATTCTGTAGCTACAATAGCAACTAATGTATTTGGAGGCGAGGCCGGATTTACCGGGAGTGTTGGGTCATCAACATTGTTTCCATTGTCACCAGTGAAGTTTTTGATAGCGATTATCATTGAAAGGCGACTCGGAATATCTCCAGGCAAATCAGTTCCCCCTGGTTCTTCTCCAATCATCGTGAATATAGCCGCTATTTCATCGGGGTGAAGGGTTCCTGAAGGCAATCCACGAATCCAAGAACGTGAATCAGTCGTGTTTCCGAACGGTGAATCTCCTTCTGATGTATTGGAACGGTCTTCAAAATAATGCAGGAACATATCTGCCCCATAATCAGAATATATCTCCACAGTGTCGAAGGTGTTTTGACCAAGATTATCGTTTCGTAAAGTAAAATCCACTTCTTTTGGCAAACGTGTATCGCCGACTTCGGGATGGAAACCTACGTCAATATAGGCGGTTTCGAGAACTTTAGAGGTTGCTCCTCCATTATCACCTTCAAATCGAATGAAACCAACACCAAGGCCAAAACCACATTTGTGCTCATGACTCTCTGCATCATGGTCTAGCAACGGGTCGTAATAGTCTGAGCCATCATCACAATCGGATTGCCGATTCGAACTATCTGCATCTGGATTCGACGCTCGAATTGCGTAAGGGGCCGAGATAGAAGTTAGGCTTAGAGTTGAAGAATTCACGCCGCCCGATAAAAGTGAAGCGACAAAATCCAATGCATTGGTAATGATTGCATTAATGCTGAATGTCATTTTTTGAAGACCTACGCCAAGGGTGAAGTCATGAGGGGGTTGGGTGAATCGGGTATCAATTACTATTGCATAGGATTCAGATTCATCAAGTGTGACGTCAAAAGCCAAACCTTTCATCAGGCTTACTTCAAGTTGCGACATATTATTCCACAAGAAGTCATTTTGATTGAGTGCAGTTACTTTCCATTGGAATGTTGGCCGAATCCA
>JABJFI010000090.1 GCA_018662825.1 Methanobacteriota archaeon
AATTCACCCAGCCCATAGTCTTCATCTCCTTCAGGCCCAGGTAACCAATCAAGGCCATCATCTAAAGTGGCTATGAAACCGTCCTTGCTTGTTGCAATATGAAGAATGACTTTCCGTTCTTCGCCCATATAGGGTCCATGACGGATTTAGATATAATTCAAAGGGCTCCCCTTGTGTATGATGCGTACACGTCGGTACCCACGCGTGAAGAGTCTGTACTTTGGGTATCACGAGGAAATTTCTGCTTAAGGCCAAGACTAATGATTATCAAGAAACGAAAACTCCAGGGGTAGGTGAATCTATAACCCCGTTCTCATCGCTTTGTTTATGCGGATTCAATCAATAGTGTTAATCTCACTTATGTTCTTTCTAAGTGCTGCGCCTCTAACTCTATTTGTTGCAACAGATTCATCACTCGTGCAAATTAATTCAAGTTCATTTACATCGGGCCGTAGTGGCGCAAGAGATACAAACTGGTCAGTTTCACCGAGCACAGGTTTCACCGATGGAGGTGATTCCCTTGTCATCACCGGCAGTGGTTTTTCAGACCTCGCCTTTTCAAATACAACATACGATGGAATTGACCATCAATGGGTGGAAACAACCGTTGACTATGGCTATCAAACAGGGCCGGAAAATGCCATTGCAGTGGATTCAAATGGCCATGTTCATATTGTCTACGTCAATGATAATAGCAATGACTACAAACATGCCGTCTATGATGGATCTTCTTGGAGTCCTTCAAAGATTAAGGATTGTGAGGGGAGTTATTGCAAATTCACACACATGGTCATCGATGACAACGATGACCTCCACGTAGCACATTATGCAGACGGAAACTACCTTTACTACATGTATTATGACGGTTCAACATGGACCAGTTCCCAAGTTGCGACCAACGTGAATTACGGTGATGTTGGCATTGCTGTTGATTCTAATTACAGACCTCATATTTCGTATTCTTCAACAGCAAGCCATTGTGGCAGTGCACTCAAACTTGCATACCTTGACGGAACAACTTGGACGAAAACCGTATTGGATAACTCAGATGAATCCATCGGTTGTGATTCCGCGATTGTTATGGATGATGACGATCATGTCTACATCGCGTACCAAGTTCGTTCCAAAGGCCAGTTAAAATTTATTACTAACAAAAGTGGTTCTTGGGACCCATACGTCATTGACGACACCAGTGGTGTGTCTGCTGGCTGGTATTCCTCAATGGTCATGGGTGACGATGGACAATTCCACATCGCTCACTATGATTATCAAGACACTGATTTACGATACGCAACTGGAACACCAAACGGCCAATGGACGACCACCATCATAGATTCATCAGGAAACACAGGACGTCAGCCCTTCATAGCGATGGATTCCTTCGGGAATGCACACATCGCCTACAATTCTTGGACGGGCTGGGATTTGAAGTATGCTGTGTTCAATTCAACAACATCCGGTTGGGATAAGAGTACAATTTCAACTACAGGCGATGTTGGTCAATCTAATTCGCTCTTTATCGATCAAAGCGGTATCATGCACGTCGCCTTCTCTGATGAGACCAATAATAATTTGAAGTACGCTACAAAATCAATTGGTATGAGCCAAACGAATGAAATCAGTGTTCAATTTGGTCAATATGGACAGGTGACAGGTACGGTTGTCAATGATACAACCATTCGCGTAACGACTCCATTGGCAGGTCAAACTGCAGAAAATATTGACCTTACACTGTGGGATAAAGATGGCAACGGGCATATTCTTTCCTCCGCTTTTACCTTCATTTCTCCCGATGATTTGGATAGCGATGGGGTGCTCAATTCCAATGATGATTGTCCAAATGTCGCTGGTAACTCAACACAAGATATGACAGGATGCCCAGACGCTGACGGGGATGGCTACAGCAACACTGGCGACGCCTTTCCGAACGATGCCACTGAGTGGATGGATAGCGATGACGATGGCGTCGGTAACAACAGCGACCTATTTCCCAACGATGCAAATGAAACGATGGATAGCGATGGCGATGGAGTCGGTGACAACGCCGATTTGTATCCGTTGAATGCAAATGAATGGGAAGATTTGGACGGCAATCAAATTCCAGACAACTCCGAGGCGAGCAAGGTAGAGGTTACTACATCCTCTGACGATGGAAAGATTCACCCGTACCACATTTATGGGAACAATCTCACCCTCTCCATGAACGCCATCACCTCCGAAGGGTTCACGATGGTTTCAATGCAGTCGACACCTGACATCCTACCAAATACAGGAGGGCAGCCGTACGGATTCTACGGCGGAGATTCAAACACCATCACCCTTGACTCAGAATTGATTTTGAACAGCCTTTCCGAGGAGTTTTTCACCGGAGAATACATCAGTGAAATTAGTCCGTGGGTCAATTTTACTATACATGTGACAGGTGCTCCCCATGGTTGCGAAGAACTTGAGGAATGGTGGGATTTAGAGCAACAGGTTGCTTGTCCAAGTAAGGTTGCGAACTACCGGACTGATTATTATCTCAACTTTTCCATGATGTTTTGGAACGGCGACGACGACAACGACGGTGTTGCAAACAGTTGGGATCTTTTTCCCTCGGATGCCAACGAAAGTCAAGATTCAGATGGCGATGGAGTAGGAGATAACCGAGATGCATTTGCTTTCGACACCACACAATGGTCGGACACTGACGGGGATGGCTATGGTGATAATTGGGGCAATGCTTCCTGGAATGCAACCCGCAAGCCTTCCTGGCCAGGCTTATTCGTAGAGGAGGCCTATTCCGCAGATTATTGTCCAGAAGTAGCGGGTAATTCTACTGCTGATGGCTTCTATGGTTGTTTAGACAATGATGGAAATGGGATTGCTGATTTCTTTGAAGTGGGTGAAGCAAACGAAACAGGAGGGACAAACAGCACAGTCGAGACAAACAGCACAGTCGAGACAAAC
>JABJFI010000054.1 GCA_018662825.1 Methanobacteriota archaeon
ATGGTTCCAGCGAACACGTAGATTGCCATATGAATCAACAAGAACAACTCCGTTGGTATGTTCAATATCATAGTAGACCGTATGCCCCCTAGCAAGACTTGTGCTAGAGTTTGCCTCAGTTAGTATGACGCCGATAGAAAAATCTGTCCAAACATCTTCAATGAGTGACAAAGAATCTTCAGTATCGACCCTCGTCGTCAGATGTGGCCATGACACATTGTAATCCTCCATGTACTGTGAGAGTCCAAGTGGGCCATCTCTCCACGGGTCAACAGTAATTGAGACAAAGTGCACCCTTGAGCGTTCAATCTCAGTTAATTGAGATTCAATCCACTTCATGTCGGAAGTGGTTGTCGGACAAACATCTGGACAATTAACATAAATGAAACCAAAGATGGTTACATTTCCTTCAAGAATTGATGAATTGAACATTGTGTCGTTATTATCCTGCAACACAAAAGGTCGAAAAGTCTCTACAGAATTGATATCTTCTCCAAGGAATATGTCGATTTCAGAAGGGCTTAGACATCCAGCACTTACAGTCATTGAAACAAGAATAAGCACGAACAAAATTTTGTTCATGTAAATCCCTCATTTTTTGTTGCGGATTCCACGTATGAATGCTATACCCATGACGACAAGAAGAACCCATGTCGTATCCCATAGCAGCCCTTGTAGGTCCTTATCGTTTTCAATCGAGTCAAAAAGTTCGGGCATATGCGAATAAAGTGTTTGCGCAGCATTGCCTCCAGGTGGGCCACCTCCGCCGCCACCTTGGCCATTTGATGGCTGAGCATCAAGGTCTGCCACACCATGGTAGCAAAGTAGGAAATATGGCATGCCAATCATTGGAACTTGATTTCCATCAGTATCCGTTACTAATTTTGTAGAACCAGATAAGGGTGTGCTGACATAGTGA
This sequence comes from Methanobacteriota archaeon, assembly GCA_018662825.1. Lineage (GTDB taxonomy): Archaea > Thermoplasmatota > Poseidoniia > Poseidoniales > Poseidoniaceae > MGIIa-L1. The sequence continues at coordinate 920 of JABJFI010000054.1, forward strand.
TATGTTCCCTCAGGGTACTCAGGAGTTGGTCCCCACCGTCCATTACATTCATCCAAATCCCCTACGCCAGCAACATAGTTCCAATCATCGATACCATTGTAACCTTGGTCGCCATTTTCTTGAGTTCTTTCGACTTCATAAGAAGAAGTAATTGCTTTGATTCCACCACTTCCATCATTGCCATACATGCCATATATTGGATATCCATCAAATGCCCAACCAATGATTGGGCTGTGCTTACTATTATCCAATTTTGTCCAATCATAATCTGAAATTGTCTCACCCACTCCTGGCACCCAAGTTGAACACTGAGCATCATAATGATAGTGAAAATTATCTCCAGCTGAATGTGAAGTACAATATCCCAAAAAGATGGGTTGTCTATCTTCATTAAAATATTTGAAATTTAAAGCAATTGCATCCCCGCCGGGTCCCTCTTCAACTCCGTAAATTGGCGCACCATTCACTGAAACTGCGACAGCCCCTCTATCAGGTGCACATTCCCAACGACCAGCAGATGCTGGACAATTTGATGTGTCGTGGCCACCACTTGTATCATTGACAGGGCTCAATGGAATATGCCATTCTAAATCAACCTCATCGGTACAGCAACCCATGGTTGACAAGAAATCATGATTTGGAATACCATTAGCATCTACTACCATTTCCCCAATTGTTGTAGTAACAGATACTTCACACTGGAACCAAGGACCAGAGCCACCTCCTCCAGCACTATTGACTCCATTTGTATTAGAGTTGTAGGAATTGCCGTCGCCGTTGAAATCTTTTACCCAAGGGCCTTGACCATTTTGACATAACCACGAATCCTCAGGTTCCCAATCTGGAACTGTACACCCATCAGCCCCTACAACATCTCCTAATGGCGTATTAGGACACTGATCTAAATCATCAGAAATACCATCCCCATCACTGTCTTTTTGAGCATCAGAGCAACCGTCAGCATCGACACTTTGCCCATGTTGCGTATTTGGGCATTGGTCTAGAACATTGTTAACGCCATCTAAATCAGTATCTTTTTGTGACTCGGAACAACCATCGTTATCGACAGTTTCAGAATTTGGAGTATTTGGGCAAATATCTTTGTCATTCATAACGCCATCAGCATCATCGTCAGTTTCCGAATCTGAACATCCAGTAGCGTAGACAGGTTCACCTTCTGGAGTAGAATCACAATCATCCTCTTCATCGAGTACACCATCGCCGTCCAAGTCTGTTTCAGGTTCAGGTGGCACCGGGAGATTAAGGCGAATACTGGTAGTCGATTGAGAAAATAACCCACACGTAGCGATGAGGTCTCCGTCGGTATTGTGGTACGAGGTGTTGACATGCATACTGTATTCACCGGTTGCTAAATTCTCGTCACCATCGATGAGTCGTGCAGGACTCTGTCCAAGCGGGTGGTATTCGATATTACATGTATTTGGGAATGCATGAATCATGTAGCCTTGTAGAGTACCGATGTCTAAGTTTTCTTCGGGTTGTATCCAAAGGAAAGAAAGAACGACATCGTCTTCCTCTGGAGCGAGAATTATCAATTGTGAAAGCGAGACATTACTAGTCAAACCTTCAGCATCTGTCGCCTGAATTTGAATAATCCATGCACCTGGTTGGGAAACAGGCGTGTTGGCCACCCATGAACCGGGCGACGCAGGAGTTGAGTTGTAAATTCCACCAATTTGCTGAAGACTGTTAGAATCAAGTAGTGTTACTGATACTGTAGCCAAAGTTGGTGCCTCATCCAAAACGAACCCTTCGATTGTTGCATTTTCACCGTTCCACAAATGTGTAAATGCATCTGCCACAAACACGTTTGGAGGCGAATTGATTTCTTCACTCAATTCTTGCTGAATCTCTTCCTCATTGCTCGAATCATTATCGGGACTGGTTTCACCTACCATTAGGAAAAATCCTGAACTGACCATTATCAGCGCAAGAATGCCACTAAGTATGATTCCCTTCGATTCCACACCCCTAAATCTAATGCAATTGCATTTAATTATTCGGCTCAAGTGCTCGTCGCCTACCTAGACCGAGGATGAGATAAATGAACCATCATTTAAAAGTAAAAGCACTGCATCTTTGTGATGCAAGATTTGAACTGGTATTTCATCAAGACGATGACGTGATATATCCACTTCTGAGGCAAGTATTTCTTCTCGCCACCCTGCAATATGCCACGCCTCATCCTGCTCTCTCCAAGTCGCATATTGAACTGGTCCATTGAGGTTGAAGTGTTTTTTAATTCGACCTTCGCAATACCAAATAGTATCACCACTTTCGTAACAGAGGAGGTGATTTTTGCCAGAAGAATATACAGATTCTAGCACACCATCAAATTCTATGATTGTGGAATCCAAAATTTTACCATGTTTGAGGTCGTATGTTTTGTGGCCTGAACCCCTTGACCATACATGGATAATAGAGCCTTGAATTGAAGCAGAGATGACCACTTCTGCGTGAGGAAGATTCTCCAATGGTGTCCATTTTGGTTCTGGATTGCGCCAGTGCTCACCTGCATCAACGCCCATTGCATAAATTCCCTTTTTCCAGAGTATGAATACGAACTTTTCTTCATTTGAACAGAGAACAAGTGGTTCTGCATCGAGTAGGTGAGACCAGACGACTCCCGCAGGGTGAACAGCAGAATCAACATATCTTCGAGTTCTAAGTTCGACGCGCTCTGGGCCGTTTTCAAATTGATTTCCAAGTTCAAATGAACCCATTCGTGCAACCATTAATTCATGGTCGACCCAAGTTGTAATCAACTGATTGCCGATAAGTACACAGTTTTTTACTGGACTAGGAAATGGTTTTTTCACATCACCGATATTTTTCAAATATGAATCAAGTGGGAGGAAATCACCATCAATACTTATTGCGATATATCCCTCATCCCACTTCAGGATTTGTGCGGGGTGAAACGGCAAAGGCTCCACCTTTAATTCGGGCATGGTGGATGGTCGTGGTGTCACTTTGTCAATACTCGCATGTGGGAGGTATGAAATGTTCTGCTGAATACCCCTCGTCATGGACGATGTTCATGTGGTGTTGATCGCCGTTAGTGGTACAGATATTGCCTCTACTAATCAAGCGGATGCATTGAGAAGATTCGAGGAATGGGTGGAATTAGAACCAGTTGAAAACCAGCCAGCATTTGGACGGATGAATGTCCGAATGTGGATTCTACCAGGAAGTGTACTCCGAGAAGATTTTCTAGCCAGAAGGTGGAAAAATGCAACTGGGGAATCAGTAGATGAAATCATTTTTCCCTCACGCCATTCAGCTGCTAGTGGCCGTCCCTCACTGACACTTCACCCAATTGGAGTCATGCAATTGGATGTTGATGAAACGCCACCCTATGGAGGCAAGGCAGGTAAAGCACCGCCACCTTCAACACGTCTAGCTTCATGGTGGCAGGAACTCGTTCAGAAATCAGAACATGCTGACCTTGGAGAAGAATTTGACAAATCACTAGAAGTCACTCATCATGGGCCTTGGCTGGAAGTTCCTTCATTGTTCATCGAAGTTGGTTCGACTTCTGCCACATGGGGGCACATCGGGGCAGCTGAATTCTTAGCCGATATTATACATCGTGGACTTGGTTTAGATGGTGGAAATGGGTTTGGCTCTTGGGACTCAGAAATCAATTCAGGAGATCCTGTTTTGATTACACTCGGCGGTGGCCATTATGCACCCCGGGCCAATAATTTAGGACTTCAATCAGGACTCCAAATCGGGCATATGTTGGCCACCTATGCCTTACCCTTTACGACACCTAATATCGAGGGCGAAGAACCAGGAGGGAATTGGAAACAATCGATTAATGCAGCATATGAGTCTACTATCCAGGCATTTCCAAATGGCAAGGTTATTTTTTCTATGGACAAAAAAGCATTCAAAGGATGGCAAAGGCAAGCGATACGCAATCATCTCGAATTTCTTCAAGCACCTTTGCTAACATCGAAAGGCGTCATGACACTCTTAGATTCATATGTGAGCAGGACTGATTGAGGTAAGCCTCAAGAGTCTCCTTCACCGACGGGCAATTAGGGTGAGTTCATGGTCGGTTGGTTTTCTAGGTCAATTGTCGCTATGACGATTAGAATGCCGAAATGGTTTGTGGGTTGGGTTTCAAGACGCTATGTAGCCGGTTCCACCCTTGATGATGCAGTGGCAATAATGAAACGCCTATCGAAGGAAAATGCATGTTTTACCATTGATGTACTAGGTGAGGAAATCACTTCTCTTGAAGAAGCCCAATTCTTTTTGGATGAATATATCTCGGTGATTGATGCCATTAGGGAGCATAATCTAGATGCAAATCTTTCGATCAAACCAACGGCTTTCGGATTACTTATCAATGAAAAAGAAGGTATGAAAAACATTGAAACTTTAGTAAAAATAGCAAATGAGTATGACCTCTTTGTTCGATTAGATATGGAGGATTACCGAGTTACAACTGCAACAATTAAAGTTGTAATTGACCTCCATAAACAAGGCTTAACAAATGTTGGGACTGTATTACAAGGTCGCTTATTCCGTACATTAGAGGACATTAATCATCTTGAGATGGAGTTGGGCCCTGCTGCTGATTACCGAATCTGCAAGGGTATCTATCTCGAATCAGAAGATATTGCATACACCTCATATCAGGACATCGTAGATGCGACTAATGCCTGTATCGACCGTATGTTGGAAGCCGGCTCATATTGCTCAATTGCAAGCCATGATATTCCGATAATCGAATACGCCAAATCCGCTCTCGAATCGCATGGCATGGGGCCGAACATCCCAGATCCAAGAGCAAATGCGGGTCCTCCTAGAACAGCCAAAGGCCCTGGTTATGAATTCCAAATGCTACTTGGCGTCCGAGGGCCGCTTCGAAGAAAGTTGGCAAAGAATGGTCACCGAACAAGAGTATACATCCCCTATGGTGAAAAATGGTATGAATACAGTATACGCCGATTACAGGAGAACCCTACTATTGGAACTCAAGTAGCAAAGGCATTCATCATGCCATGGACCAATAGACCCTAATCAATTCCGAGGGCGCTTCTTTTTCCGTTTATTCGACGGAGTAACACCTTTTTTCACGACTTCTTTTGGAAGAATCGGATTTGGATTGAATCCAAGTTTCCCTTCTTTCCATGCTTGACGACGTTCCCGTGGTGTGCGAGGTGCGAAATATTCTGGGTTCGGTGGCTCATGTAGATACATACGCTTGATATCTCGTGCTTCAACGGTGCCGCGAAGCGTTCTTGCTCTGCCCATGTGTATTGCACGAATACGCCAAGTTTGACCTTCTATGTCAATCAAATTTCCTGCAGTATAGGTTGTCTCAGCAGGCACAACCAAAACATCCGATGACGAATCTTCACCACGAGTCATGGTGAGTTTAACTCTAACCATATCACAGCGAAGGGCAGATGCTCGTGCAATGAGGCTTGCCTCACAGTGCTTGACATACCTTCCATCATTCATTTCGATTTGATGAATAGACCACAATTTATCATCTTCTTGGAACACATCCTCCAACTCCAAAACTTCATCAGAATCAATTTCTATGAACATAGTTTGTGATGAAGGGCCTTCAGTTAGAATAAATGGTATCTTGACAACAGGTGGGGGGCGAATGTGAGCAGTATGGACTTTGCCACACTCTTCACACTTCAGTAAATAGTCAGCACCATTGCCTTTTGGACTTTCTTTGAGTATGATGTGTCCCATCACCTCATTACAGTTAGAACAATGAATTGCATTTTCGAGTAAAATCTCATCCTCATCGATGAAATCCTCCTCTTCTACGCTGTCATTCATGGACATCCCTGTCAATGCGCTAAGCCCCTCCCGTTTGAAGGTAGCGGCTCAACTGCATAAGCGAGGCTTGAAGGCGTTTCGCCGAAACGCACCACTATGGCCGAACATGCGGGTGTCGAACCTGAAGTTGGAAAGCAACACGTCTTGGCCCATTTGCTATCTGCAGATGAAACACGCTCACGCGACGAACCTGAGATTGCTAGAAACATTGGAATCCAACTACAGCATATGGGTTTGAGCACATGGTCAATCTCGATATTGCGTCGGCTTCGTGATGGATTAGGTCGTCTAAAACCTCAATCGATTCTTGAGGTAGGTGCCGGAATTGGCCACCGTAGTGCATGGATATATGATTTATTTGCGACTGATGAATCAACTCCTGTCTGCTATCAATTAGTCGAAGATGGCACAAAATTCGCGGTTATTTTGCGTCGATTAATGCTTCGTCATGATGCTGAACCCTATACCTCTATTGTCGTTGGAAATGTCGATGGATTAGTCGCAGAAACAAATGCTTGGCATGCAGCATCCTCGACAGGAGTTGAAGTTAGTACTCCGCCTTTAGAATCTAACCATGATGCAGTAATTGTCGATGGAGAATCTGAAAATCGAGCGAGAAATGTAGAGGCATTGCTTCCATTTCTTTCATCGAGAGGTGTATTATTCACAGTAGAACCCGAAATGCCTCTCGGAAATGTCGAGGAAGATGATACAGAGGGTATGCGTTTAGTCGAAGGTTTCAATCATTGGATGAAATTCATACAATCTGCAACTGAGACCCATCATATCGCCTTTATGCCACTGTATGGTGGCACTTTAGTAGCCTTTACAAAGAAATAATATGCCTTAACTTGCTGAATTAAGCAGGTTTCCAATTTGCAGTAACCCATAACCGTAGTCATCATCATGACCTTCTTGGCCTTCTTTCGGGGAGACCGATTGTTGAATCAACTCCTTGATCTGCTGGGTATTGGATGACGAAGTGGCATCATTGAGTTCAGAATTTTCTTGGAGAAGGAGTGCGAGTGCTCCAGTGACAAAAACAGTAGCGGCACTCGTCCCATCAACCATGGCCCAACTTCCCTGGTAAGTTATGACAGCCACTTTTTCAGCAGGTGCGACCAATTCAGGTTTCTTATTTGGGTCGCTACGAGGTAGCATAAGAGGTAGGAGACTCCCATCATTATCTCCTGTCGAAGAACCAACCCAATGCCCTCCTGATTGAGTCGCGCCTCCAACACAAATTACTAATCTCTCGCCACACGGATTTGCCACATCACCATCATCGTCGCCTCCTCCGTCGTTTCCAGCGGCGGCTACAACCAAAACTCCCTGGTCGATAGCATCGTTACTAGCCTCATCAGAACCACGTTCAGAACCAAGGTCAAATGGCAAAATATCTGGTGCTCCTCCAAGTGAGAGTGAGATGATGTCAGCATCGTTCTCCACACACCAATCAATGGCTTCTGCTACAACTGAATCCGAACCAGAACCATCTTCAGCTAATGCTTTGGCAACAAGAAGGTCGACATGAGGTGCAATTCCCTTCATCCAACCATCAGCGACAAGAATTCCGGCCATACTTGTTCCATGTCCATGGTCATCATAGGGTTCAGATTTCCCCTGGACAAAATCCTTCCACAGAACGAGATTGAGTGTTTCAAGGTCAACATGTTCGGTCATTATTCCGGAATCAACAATACATACACGTATGCCATCTCCATTAGAACTAGTTCCAGAAAAATCGATTAATTCTGAGTAGAGGTTCTGTGAATCGATAGCGCTATTACTTGGGCGATATGTTACCAATCCATCTTTGCCGATCAAGATAAAACCGAAATAGATGAGTGACAAAATAAATAGAACCGAGATTCCCAAAGCCAAGGCACGTTGAACAAAAATTAAATTTTCCTCAACCGGCATGGCCAAAATATCTGGCTCAGGCACTGGTGAAGAATCCTGAATTGGTTGTTCAAGACTAAAGTCTTCTTCTTCCACATCATCACTCCAAATTTTCAACTAAATGCATGTACTGCCTCGGAAAAAGTCTCAGCAAAGAGTCGTGCTTCTTCTTCAGTATTGTACAGGTATGCAGAGGCACGCAGTGAGCCATTATGATGGCCACGATTATGGAACCAAGAGTGTACACAGTGCTGTCCGCTACGGACCATGACGCCAGCGGCTTCATCCAAAAGTAGTGCAATATCATGAGTGGGAATCTCTCCCATCAAAATCGAACAAATCCCTCCACGTTTTCTAGCATCCAAAGGCCCAATAATTTCAATTCCTGGCAAATCTTTGATGCCATCAGTCATGATTGTATTCAATCTTATTTCGTGTTCTTGGACAGCATTCATGTCAATCTTAGAGAGATATTCAATG
>JABJFI010000077.1 GCA_018662825.1 Methanobacteriota archaeon
CAAAGACGAGACACCTCAGAACACTCGTAAAAGACGAGATTAATAGAATGCGGATGTAAGTACGAAGCTTCGGCGACGTATTCAGTCCAGCATCACTAACGTTCGAGCATCTTTTTTCGTATGTATCCGCACCTCGAGTGCTCTTCGTCTAATAGTTCATGCCAATTCATATTTCATTGCGACGTTTTTATCGTCGCACTCAGATCCGATTCGAAGGAAGATGGGTGCACGGTCACAGCGGTAGTGTTTACCTGGTCCCATTCCGAACCCAGAAGTCAAGCCTGCCTGCGTCTATCCCAATACTGTGGTACGAGAGTCCACGGGAAAGGAAGTCACTGTGCCCCTCTTCTTTCTCCTCGAATCTATCCTCAAATCCCACTTCGGTGGGCGCTAGGCCGATGCTCCTTTGGAGTGTCGGCCTTTTTTGCGTTCAATAGAACCATAACCAACACCCAACACGGACTGCTTGGAGGAACCCTCATGCCAATAGAAACTGCGGACATTTTTGGAAGTGACCAGGTAGGTATCCACTTGGCTGCTGTTGGAAATGTTCTCCTCCACCCTCTTGAATTGCCTAGCATTGTTCTAGATATTCTCGAAACGACATTGCAGTTAGAAATGCATCCGATTTCGATTGGTGGTTCAAACCTTATTGGTGCACTTGTGGCAGGTAATTCAAGAGGAATGGCAGTTGCTGATATCGCAACCGAATCAGATATTGATATGTTGACTGCTTTTGGCGACGTTGTTGTAATGGAGGGTGGTGTGAATACTGCCGGAAACCTACTCCTCGTAAACGAACAAGGTGCCATTGCATCTCCAAGTATTCCTACAGATGGGCTTGAAATCATGGCGGAAGTCATGGGTGTTCAAGTCGGCGTTTCTACTATTGCCGGACAGGATGTTGTCGGTAGCCTTGGCGTTACCAATGACCAAGGAATACTCCTCCATCCTGATGTTACACCTGAAGAAGTCATTCTCATCGAGCAAGTTCTTGGTGTCCCCCCAATGGTCGGTACTGTCGCTTTTGGTTCACCTTATGTTGGTGCTGGGGTTTGTGCAACAAACAATGGTGCTGTTGCGGGAACCGAGACTACGGGTCCTGAATTGAACCGTATGGAAGATGCTTTAGGGCTTATTTGAGTCTTCATTTTGGACTGAAATGTTCAAAGGCCTTTGTCGGTGGTCATCATCTATGGCAGAGATGCTCTACCAAGGAAAAGTCAAGCAAGTTTGGTCGACAGATGACCCAGATATTCTCGAATTTCGTTTTACGAATCAGATTTCAGTCTTTGATCAAATTATACCATCCCTCATTCCCCGCAAAGGCGAATCACTTAATCGGACGACTGCACACTGGTTCAAACTCATTGAAGAGGAAGGAATTTGTGGCACTCACTTGGTTGAGGTTAATGCTGCTGACCGTTGTTTAGTTCGCAAAGTCGAGGTCATTAAGGAACCAGGTATGATACCTAGAGACATGGAATGGGTATTCGTACCTCTCGAAATTATTTGCCGACATTATCTTTCAGGGTCTGCTTGGAGACGTTTCCAACGAGGTGAACTTACTGCCGAACAATTAGGTGTCGATGCAAATTGTGAATATGGAGCAAAACTCTCCCAACCTTTCCTCGAAGTCACCACCAAGTTCGAAGCTTTTGACCGCAATATTTCAAATGATGAAGCCCTTGAAATTTCTAATATTACCAAAGACGAGTTAGAGGCTATTTTTGACGCCGTTCTCAAAGTTGATGCGCTAATTGAACGCGAAGCAGCGAAAAACGGATTAATTCATGTTGATGGAAAAAAGGAATTCGCATTGGGGCCTGGGAGGAAGGTAGTCTTAGTTGACACATTTGGGACCCTCGATGAGGACCGATGGTGGGATGCTGAAGCATATGAACAAGGAGAATGTATCGAGTTGTCAAAAGAATCCGTTCGAACCCATTATATCGAGACTGGCCACCAGGCTTCACTCAAAGAGGCCCGTGATTCAGGAACTACTGAACCACCAATCCCTGCTCTTCCACAAGAGGTCATTGACAAAACTGCAAAATTGTATGGATCTATGTATGAGCGGTTGACTTCGCAATCATTCTAGTTAGGAATGTGAACGCAACAACACACCAACTTCTCTTCGTTCAGCAGCACGAAGAATTGCAATGAGGTTGCGGCTTACATCCCGCATCCCACCATCTAGAGCCTCTTCAGCAGCCACGCTCCAAGATCTTCCGGAAAGTGCCAAGCGCAGTTCCCGAACTTGCTCTTTGGTAAGGAAACCTCGAATATCCAAGCCTGCATTACCATTTTGGTAGCGTTCATGCCCAAGACACGATGTTCCACAACGTTGCGACAACACCTCCAATAGAGCAATTATTGTTTCATATCCATCATTTCCATTTCTCGGGCGATTACTATTTGGACGAATGAATTCATGCATGTAACTAATGAGCGAACCATCACCCCAAGGGAACCGCCCGATTTTTTCCCTCAATAGTGGGTCAGCAATAGGCATTGGTGCCCCGTCCTTTGATAATTCAATACATGTCGTGAATAGTAATGATGGGTCGTCCCAAGTAATGCCATCTCGAAGTTCTGGTTTGTCAATTCCTTGATTGATCAAACGAAGTCTCAATACCTCATCCTTACTAACAAGTTCTACCCACTTCTTACTGTCTCCAACAGCATGTGCTTCAAGGGCAGTTAGTACAGCCTCAGCTCTAGCCCCATCACATGCGTCGAGCGTAATGAAGGGTGAAGTGCCACCTTCAACCTGTTCGAGGTCCATATTGTCCTGCCACCATGAGACCGTGATAAGCCCTTTGTTCTCACTTGTCTCCAAAAAATCTACTCATTCGGTCTTCTCGACTTTGCCTCTTGTTTCCGTCTTCACCCATTTCATCACGTAATGATGCCAATCGCCCTGAGGCACTATCGTCACCTTCATCATCAATGTCAATGATTACCTCTTCAACAGGTACTTCTTCGATGGGTGCTTCAATAACTTCGACCATCGCATTCTCATCGAAAACGAATGAAAATTCATCATCATCTTCAACATCCTCAACAGATTCTGTAACCGAATCAGCAATCTTTGGCAAAGGCTTGCCTTGATTATTTTTCTTTGACTGCTTCTGCGGTGCATTTTGATTAAACGCCCCAGCAAAGAATGCAATGATAAGCAAGACAGTCGCAACACCGATGCTGCCAAGGATATCACTTTGTTCAACGATGGGTTGAATATCGGCCTTGAATACTGCCGTCATCGTGTTATCATCAGGATTGTCATCAATATCATATGGAGTATCACAACTTAGCGTCGCCTCAAGATTAATTCCATTTTCGATTCCTACTGGGTTATTGATGAAAACAACAGGTGCATAATCAGAACTAACAACATCTACAACACGGGTCGTAGACCAGTCTGATTTTTGACTGAGGCTTACTACTTCTATACGGCATGTCACATCTGCTAAACGCTGATATTGCTCTCGTTGAATACTGATTGTTAAATCACCATCCTCAGAAGAAAATGAATATATTCCAAGGTTCCAACCGCTGCTTCTTGAAGTTACAGAAATGGTGTAAGAATCGAGAATTCGTCCGTATGAGTCAATCACCATCACCTGTACATCCACCATGCCTGCTGGAGGAGTCCAATCGGAGACATTAATTTCGAAACTACCATTTTCATAGGCTCCAAGTTGTATTATGTCATTAATCAAATCAACACGCTCACCAGCATTGCTTAGAAGAACGATAGTTGCCCTAACAGATTCCTCCGAGGCAATTATCTGACACTCTCCAACAGTATCGGTAAGTGGTTGAAGTCCCAACTGAGCAAAGGCAGAGTAATCAAGGTTACAATCAACTTCGACACTTGGAAGCATATACCCTGCCAAATAGAGTGAAAGCATTTCACTTGAGTCGGTTGATGAAACGAGAATTACTTCATTTCGCTCACCACTTAACACGACAGAAACCGAATTCCCATCCATTGTGAAGGATTCATCACTAGTCAAATCCCCTTCACTCACATTCGAATTCAAGAGGATATGCACTTCGGACTGTGAAACACCGTGTGCTACAGGTGTAGAGCCAAAAGCTAGAGTTCCCTTCTCAACTTCGATATCATAAATTTGTAAACCGAGGGTAGGGTGAGTCACTTCAAGTGATACAAGGAATCTTTGCCCACTCCACCCTTCACTGGGTATGAGATTCAATGGTATTCCAATCAATTGATTAGGAGCAACGACCATTTGGCTTGGCCCGTCAATGGTCCATCCACTTGGAAGACCCGAAACTCCGAGTTGAAGGACTGCCACATCATTGCCATTGTTTTCAACCCAAGCAGTAGGCATTCCACCATTATCATTGATTATCCAAACACCTCTGTGGTCAAGAGTGAGATTAGGTGCATCTCCGACTCTAACAGGTATTTCTTGAATTGTCGAACCAGAGCCGTCAGCATCACTGATTCGAATTTGGAGGATTCCAATTTCACCGGCAACTGCATTTTCCGGGGGGATTACAAATACAACAACAGAGGTTGATTGGAAGGGCTGGACAACCTCGCCATGCTCAGGATAAGAGATGTTCCATCCTGCTCCGGCTTTAACTATATATGGCGCCCTAGGTGCATTTCCAAGTTGGTCAATTGTCAAAGAAACATTCTGGCCAGCAGGGTCGATGGTAAGCGAAGTATTCGCAAGATTGAATCTCCATCCCGACAGGTGTTCAACAGTGAAATTTAGACTAACAACTTCAATCAAAATACTTCCAGAATATATTCCAAATTGCATGTGTGCTACTGTGTCAGCCCAAGAGGTTGAAGGAACTATGAACTCCAAATTGTAAGTAGATGATTGGTTGACTTCGAGCATTTGACCAGTAAAAATTGGTGCACTCCAGGGCGATGAGTCAAGGCCTGAAAAATCATAGGTGAATGAGGGAATAATACTCAAAGTATCATTAGCATTACCTGTATTCATCGCTGTGAAATCAATGGAGACGCTTTCATCAGGAGAAACTTGGTACTCTAGGCCTGAAGTAATGTTGATGTCCCAGCGGTGGTCCGGTTCTGCTTCGACCAGTATAATGACCGAATCTTCAACTGACGTGTCTCCAAGAGAGGTCCAATGGAACTCCAATTCGAAAGGAGTCTGGGCTGGAACATCAGCACCCAAGGTGACTTCGACAGTAGAAATGGTGTAAGCCAGTGAGCCAAGTGTTCGATGTTGCGAAGATATGAAATTAAAATCGACAGTTGGAGATGAATCTTCTCCGGGGATTGGATTTGCTTGAGCAGAAAGAAGGAATTCATCAACACCATTACCCGGGTTTTCAAGGCGCAGTAGGACATTTTGCGGCTCTGATACATTCATTGAGACACTCCCGCCAATTACAGATGGTAACGGCTCCAAGAGCGTGGCATTTGAACGGAAAATTTGTAGTACTTGGAGCGAGAATGTCAAATTAGAATAGTCTTCATTGGCATCAGGTGTTGTAAACACGTGCCTATAAGGAACGGTGTTTGAGGGTAGTTGAAGAGTGAGTGTACCTGTTGCAACACCATTACTGCTGCCGGATAGTTCGAGATTGGAACCGATTATCGTCAAGTCGCCACTTGCCGACCATTGCCAATCTGTATGAATCATTTGGGCTTCCACCATATTCCATTGAAGCATTCCACTTAGAGGAAGTTCAGACCCAATCTGCCACGAGAGTGTGGCGTTTGGAAGACTTCGCGCATGAACGGGGGAAACAACAGAAGAAACAGCAGTAAATTGAATCACCAAATTCTGACAAAGTGTTTCACTTCCACTTCCAATACAGAGCGTTAGCGTAGTAGATGTGGTTGAACCAAGGTTTACGGAACTAGGAACGTCAAGATGGGCGAATAATTCCATTTGTTCGGTTGGATTTAGAGTTAGGGAAAATATTTCATCACCATCTGAATTATGGAGCGTTGGTGAACCTCCCCAAGAAGGTGCAGTCCAGTCAATGGACGTAGTTGATTCCTGAGCATTTCCAAGATTTTCAACCACCATCCAAGCCCTGGCAGTATCTTGAATTCGGCCATAACCATCACTCATTCCCAATCCACTTGGCCCAGTCACTGAAAGGCCACGTGTACGCAATACTTCGAGGGGCAATTGAATGGTAGTCTGTATCGATGTATCTTCATTTAGGGTTAATGTGAAGTCGATGAAACTGTTGTCATCACCTAATGCATCACTAGGGATTGTGACATCAAAACCAATAATTTCGGGGCTGTTTGGTACTAGGTTTGGTTGGACATTGACGCCGTTTTGTAGGTTAAAATTCCAGCCAGATGGTAGCGCACTATCATCCCAAGTTAAACTCCATTCAGCCGTTCTTGAGCCAATTGCAATCAATTCAATCGAAACAGACTCTGTAGTTCCTGGTGAAATCCGAGGTGTTTCTATTGGAAGATCAATTCGAGCCACATAAGGTTCAACAATTACTAATTCTGCTGTAGCCATATTGTTATCTTCTCGAGCTTCAGAAATATTTCCGTTGAGATCTAAAACCATCGTGACGTTATGTATGCCTAATTCAGCGGTAACTACTGCACTAAACGTAAGTGGCCCCCCTTCCCCAGATGGAGATACAGGTTCCACATCATCAAATCGCTCACGAGCGATTTCATTTCCGTTGAGATACAATACCACGTCAAGGTCATCATCATTTTCAATTGTTCCAATGTTAGAAAATTGGCCTGTGATTGTCACTTGTTGCCCTGGGTCCGGTTCAACGGGATTGAAACTGATGCCACGATTATCTGCAAGGGGTGCGAAGTCTGCTGCACTCTGAGAAACGAGCGTATCGCCCACCAAAATGTCAAGTGTACCATCACCATCCATATCCGCTACAGCAGGACCTGCCCACACTCTGTGAGGCATTGCCAAGGGTGAAGACCACGCACTATTGATATCTGCAGAAGCACCGGTTTCGCCATCGAAGGCCCAAAGCCGTTGACCAAATGCCACTAGAATCTCTGCCTCATCGTTTCCATCAATGTCCAGCCATATTGGGGATGAGACGGCGATTTCATCGTTGTCAACACCATTTCCTCGTTGCAAGTCTCGACTCCACTCTTTCAAAGGTGTAGAAAGGCTGATGTCATGACACCCAATCATTCCTTTTCTGCTGAGGGGGTTTGTGTTTGAATCACGGTACCAAGTCACCCAACATAGACGGTCGTGAATTCCATCATCTGTTGTATCTACTGGAAGCGGCTGAGCATCAGCAAATCCATTCTGTGCTCGGAAATTAAAAATCTCATTTGTCGATGTTAATTCCATGCCGATAAACCGTGCGCCATTGCCCGTAGTTTGACCATTGGAATCGGTTGGGACTGTAAGAATCATCTCAGGTGCATCATCATTGTCCAATTGAACGATAACTGGCCCTGGAAGACGTAGCCTGGGTGGGCCATCTCCATCTGAATCGGTTCCTTGAATTGCAACCCGTTCCCAATCAAGCGAGCCAGTAGCCCCATCAATTCTCCAAACCCACATGTTGCCTGAGTTTGAATCAATTGTAGTGAGTACAATCGCGGATGTAGAACTGTCAAGTGCTGCCCATGTGGGGTCTGATGGATGTGTTCCTCGGTCGAGTGAGATCTCCCAGTCAGCTTCTGAAGGGACACTTGTGGTCAATGTAAAGGAAAGAACGGTTGGGTCTTCTGTATTTTCATCAACTGCAGCGAGAACCAATTCGGGTGTCCCGTCCAATTGCAAGTCAGCAAGAAGTGGTTGGGTGACCGAGAGATGCCCTGAGTTTCTTGTAGGAAAGTGTGCACTGGTAATTCCTATTCGATAATTGCTATCGGTATAACTCCAGAGTTTTTCATTGGCATGGCCTGACTTTTGCCATCCGGATTCAGTACATGTTAATTCAGGCGACCAGAGTTCGACATGGAGTGAACTTGATGTATCATAAACAACGATGATTTCGGGTTTTCCGTCATCATCGATGTCATGCACCATCGGTGTTGATCGAATATCTTTTGTTTCTCCTAAATTTACCTCCCAAGCAACCTTTGCTTCATCACCAGAAAGAATTGTGAGCAAACTTTCGATTCCATCTTTCGAAACTGTGACAGCAAATAATTCACCCATCCCGCATCTCTCTAAAGCTGCATTAGGTGCAGTGATGCTTTGAGAAAAATCAGCGATGATGGAACCATATGCATCTGCTCCATTTTCAAGACCAACCCAATTGACAACAGGGCTATCAATCGTGCCGAAAATTGTCACATCATCTACACTCCCCTCACCAGGTCCACCATTTGGGCCATGAGGGGGCATCGTACCATTGTGAGTAGGAGTTCGTGCATATTGACCCCACGGTTGAGTGCCCCCAGCCCAGGACTCATTGTCATTTACAGGATAGATGATCGGTGATTTTTCTAATTGTGTCGATGTATTATAGCCGTTCAATAACATTGGTGAAATCGATGATAACAATAGCAGTAACAAAGGCAGAATTGCGCAGGCAAATTTGCCTGCACGATGCAACGATTTACTGGACATTATGTTGCAGGGGCCTCGGGGGGTTGTTATGGCTTATGGCGATGTGAGTTAAAAATCCATGATTATCGACCCTTTTTCTGTGGCGCAATGCGGGGTATTGCGAAAGATTTTCATGTTCATTAAACCCGAAGAAGGGCGAGTGCATTAAATAGGGGTCATCAGTGGCGAGAATGACTACGGTCGACTTCTCTCCCGAGGCACACGCCGGTGAAGGACGGAATGGGATTCCCCACTCCTTCTTTATCTGTGCTTTTTTGAGAACCGCTTAAAGGTGAACACAATGTATAAAATTGTTACAAAGGAAGACACGATTCGCATTCCAGCAGAGTACATGCGCAAGGGAGCATCCCTTAACGACCATATAGACCGTCTTTCTATGACTGCCTTCGAAGGTCGATTCGATGATGACAACCGATTTATTCTAGTCACCTCAAACCACGAACCTCTTGGCCGTGGGCGAATCATTCACGGTGACGGTGCAATCTATCAGCGTGTTCGATTTGACGCAGTATTGTTTTGCATGGATGATTACGAAGTTGTGGAAGGTGCAGTCTCTGAAGTCAATGAGTTCGGTGCATTCGTTCGTATTGGGCCAATGGAAGCATTGCTGCACAAGTCACAAATTATGGAAGACCAAGTTGAAGCAAATGTTGGAGCAGGTGTAATTCAAGGCCGCAAAACCGACCGTAGTATTGGCGTGGGCGACTCTGTGCGTGCACGTATTGTATCCCTCTCTCCAGACACATCCGACCCTCGCCGTTCTAAGATTGGTTTGACCAGTAAGCAACCAGGACTTGGTTGCCATGACTGGCTTGGTGAAGATGATAAAAAAGAGGTGTGATGAATGGTAAAGATTCCTTTCGCATGCGGTGAATGTCACCTAATTCTTGAAGATGGAGTGGACATGTGCCCCCGCCATCCTGCTGCTAGAGTATCTTCAGAACATCAAGGCTATGTCATTATTATGAATCCAAATCGTTCGGAAATTGCCAAGCGATTAAAAATAGAGCAACCTGGAAAATATGCTCTCAAAGTAAGTATTCGTTGAAGGAGATGAAAATATGGAAATCGTATCACGTAAAGAAAACAAATTACTCAACCGAGTGGAAATAAATTTCCGCTGGCAACATGAAGGTAAAGCAACACCATCTCGCAAAGCAGTGATGGATCTTGTCAAGACCCTTGAACCTGGTTCAAACCCAGATTGCATTATAGTCAAGGAGTGCAATACACGATTCGGTCAACCATTGACCACAGGTATGGCGTTCATTTATTCGGATTCGGATTCGATGAAGGTTGAACCAAACTTCATTCACAAGCGACATGAACAATTCCGTTCTACATCGAGTGCACCTGCAAAGGAAGCAGCACCTGCAAAGGAAGAAGCAGCACCTGCAAAGGAAGAAGCACCTGCCGAAGAAGAATCTACTGAAGAAGGAGGTGACCAGTGATGGGAGAAGGTCCTAAAGCTGGAGCAAAGTGGTCCAAGTATACTGTCGGTGAAGATGGTACACTCACTCGTAATGCTGAATTCTGCCCTCAATGCGGACCAGGTGTATTCCTTGCAGTCCACGCTGACCGCAAATCCTGCGGCCGTTGCGGACATACCGAAACCAATGCGTGAACTTTAGTTCACCATTGAGCGAAGGTCGACAAGAATTCCTTCGGGATTCCAATTTTCATGGTTCCAGCGAACACGTAGATTGCCATATGAATCAACAAGAACAACTCCGTTGGTATGTTCAATATCATAGTAGACCGTATGCCCCCTAGCAAGACTTGTGCTAGAGTTTGCCTCAGTTAGTATGACGCCGATAGAAAA
>JABJFI010000076.1 GCA_018662825.1 Methanobacteriota archaeon
CAAGGTGCTTTGACGCCAGAAGTTATGCAGGAATTTTTGCGCCAACAAACTGCTCAAAAAGCCATTGATGGGACCGATTCTAAGACCCCAGCACCACCAATCTCAACTACATGCCAACAATGTCAAGCCACATTGATGTCTGATTGGAAAACTTGCCCACATTGTGGCACGACACGATAAGGAAGTTGTCCGAAACGGGCTCAGATACCTTCGGCCGGCACAAGTATTACACCTCCAAATGAGTTAGTGGTGTCATGTTCCTAAAATGGGGGTCCAAACCATGGCGAATCTGGCGTTCACATTGGAATGGGCGCCAAATGCTTGGAGGTCGACGACTCACCTATGCCATTTTGACAGCGATGTTCCTTCTTGCAGCAATACCCTATACCTCGATAAATCGATTAGCCTCGATTCGTGATTGGGCCGCTTTTGACCCAACCTACCAAATTGACCTTGACATCCCATTCCTCGCTTGGATGATTTTACCCTATTTCACATTGTATTTGTATTACCCCGCCGCTGCTTGGTTTGGAAGTAAAGACGATTTGATGTGGAGACAAAATGTTGTCTTTCACCAAATGATGTTGATTACATGTTGGATTATCAACGGGATTTTTATCTTGTTGCCAGTGAAAGTCGATTTACGTCACCTAATTCATGGAGTTCAAGGCACCTCTTGGGAACCGCTTTACTCATTGTTGCATGATGTAGATACTCCGTGGAATTCTTGGCCGTCACTTCACATCGTCCAAAGTACTCAAGTTGTTCTTATTCTTCGTTACTGGTATCCTCCAACAACTTCTCGACTTCAAATTCTCCACGGCATCCTCCTTGTAATGTGGATTTTACTAGTGATTTCGACGATGGTGATTAAACAGCACTACATTTGGGATGTAGCAACAGCATTATTGCTGACTGGACTTGGATGGATGTACTGGATGAAACCCTGCCTTGAAAGGCTAAAGACGCAAGAGTTCCAAGATGATTTTGATGCTCGAATGGCAGTCGATTAACCAAAGATTTGCCCAACTAGGTCCGGCCGAGTAAGGTAAATCGTTAGGCTGATTCCAGCCATAATCATCATCCATGAACCGACCAGTTTAATCATTCCAGTGGCTCGTTTGAGGAAATTGATCATAACCTGGCGACCAAGTCCAACGGTTACGGTGACAAAAATCATCAGAATAAGTAATCCAATCATTAGACCACTAATTCCAACTGCTGTAGCTGTTGCCCCTTCGCTGCTCAAGAATATAACAAACGGCAAAACGGCTGCAGCAGTACAATCGATGGATGCAGCCGCATATCCAATGCCGTAAAGGTACATATTTCGCCGTGGAGTAAATGTCTCATCGGCCTCAGTTGTACTGTATTTGCGAACAAATTTATCAACAAATCCCATAATATGGGAGGTGATGCCAATAAGCATCATAGTACCTAAAATAACCAATAATAAAGCAATGAAAATAGCGATGTAGTGAACGATTCCGAGTTTAATGAATGCTTCACCCATCAAGAACGAAACGATTCCGATGATTGCAAAGAATGTCCACATTCCAAGGCCAGAGAGTAAACCAATGACTAGAGAATTGGGCATTTTAGATTTCAATTTTCCTTCCTCGATAAGTTCATCTTCACGTGCACCAAGTGAAAGGTAATACGAAATAAAACCTGGGAGTACTGGGAAAGCACATGGTGAGAAGTAAACCAAAATTGAAAGTATCATCCCCAAAATAAATACCGCCGTGAAGGATGTGCTGGGTTCCTCCCAAGCAAGGCGATAGGACATCAATTCCGAAGCGGTTTTATCAGAGGTGTTTGCAGATAAGATATCACTCATTTTACCATCAAATTCTGCCCAACCGTCTGTCGGGGTGCCAGTTGATTGTTTCTCGATGATGTAGCCTTCTTCATCAATGATTAGAACGACTGGGATTTGTCCAGTGCCCCCTGTTGTAAACAAGCGAACGGGGTCGGTAGTTGAACCATCTTCAAGGATGGCGGCAGAAGTGGAACCAATTCCAGTGGCATAATGCGGTACATGGTAGGAACCAGAAGATTGATTGAGGTAAGGAATATCTTCTCCATACCAAGCACCATAGGCAATAATCGTGAGGGTTTTATTCGACGCATTTGCCATATCATGCCAACTCTGCATATTATTTTCAATGTGCTCTTGGACATAATGGCAATTACTGCAATCATGAGCCATCAAATCGAGGATAATAATGTCACCACGATGGTCGTCAAGGGATATCCAGCCTGTTGAATTAGCCAATGGCTGCTCGATTTCGCTACGGTTTAGTGATTCGAAAATGATGTTTGGAATTGGAGTGATGCTGGGGTCTAAAGAAACGGTATTATTCCCACTATTATTTGTACTATTATTTGTATTATTATTGGCACTATTATTTGCACCATTATTTGCGCTATTATTCACACTATCATTAGATGAATCAGTTTCGGTATTCTGTTCAGATTCCGGGATAATTATGTTGTTGTTTTCCCGTTCAAACAGTCCGACATCTTGGGCATAAAGGACTAACAAGGCTGACAAAGCCAATGCAGTTATTACACTCCAAAAAGCCGTTTCACGGTTCATTTATCCACCTGAGCCCAAACGTTTTCCCAATCTTTTGTCTCATTCATCTTCATCAAGCGGAAGAAGCCGATGAAGGCTACAATATTCGCAAGGTGTGCTGTGGAACAATATTGGCAAATCTTTTCCATTTGGAATTCGTAATAGATGAGCAAAGCGATGATGAAGAATCCTCCAAATGTGAGTAATGTCCCCAATTTCAGATGCATGGCGACCCAACTTGCATTCGGTTCTTTAGATGATGAATAGGCCAAATACAAGAGTATTGCAAAAACTGCAGCGCCGATTCCACCCCATGGAATTCCCAAAATCGGATCTACATTGTATTCCGCATTTCCAATCACATCATCACAAGAAAGAATTGCGTTGGATGCGCAAAAATTGCCACCTTCACTTATTTTCGACGAAATCCAGAGAGTTTGGAACGAAACTGCCATTCCCGAAACACAGGTAAGAATGAGTCCTGAAAATAACCGCCCTCGAACACTCTTCAATGAAGGGAATGTTGACTCAAATGGACCGGATAGAGAACGTCCAATCGGGAGTACCAGCAGTAGCCCTGCAAGTGTTGGCAACAGGTAAAACATCAAT
The DNA here is from genome assembly GCA_018662825.1 of Methanobacteriota archaeon. Classification (GTDB taxonomy): domain Archaea; phylum Thermoplasmatota; class Poseidoniia; order Poseidoniales; family Poseidoniaceae; genus MGIIa-L1. The sequence goes on from JABJFI010000076.1 coordinate 3,191, forward strand.
TGAATATTTGAATCCATTCAAACACTCTCCCTTGGGACCAATGCTAAAATTGCATTGCGAATTTCTTCCCCTTGATGTTCAGCAGAACTCCAAGCGATAATTCCGTCAGGTTGGATAAGATAGTAACTTGGTGTACCACTAACCTTCCACTTTTTCATGTTATCTTGGTCAAGGTCATCGACGTATGGGAAATTATGAGCAGAACCTGGTCTCGAGCCACAATCTGATGAGCCGCAATCATCTCCGGAATCTGCAATTTTATTGCGGAACGAAATAATCTCGCTTCGGCTAGAATCGTGCCCTTGGATGTCAAGTTCGGTCACACTAGCAATGAAATTGACAATTGCTCCATCCCATTCTGAATTACTACCGCCGAAATCATATGCATTTTGGCCCATTTGTTCAGCGGATTGAATACAATAAGGACAATCGGTATCCATGAATTCGATGGCGACCCATTGACCGTTAACATCTCCTTCCTCCCATTCTGAATCCCAATAGCTTTCTAGGTTAAAATCAGTCCAAGCACTACCATTGTAGAATTTACCCTCAAGCGTAGGTGCTCGTTCACCTGATTTGGTGCCTGTGGCAATTGGACTGGTTGTTGCTGCAATAATCATGATACCAACAAAAAATAGAGCCATTACTCGGATTAATGCTGTCGTTCTTACATCTGCTTCTTCATCATAGTTATACTTCATTTTTTCATCTCCTTATTGAACCCAATTTCTTGAATAAGTGCTTGAGCAGTATGCCGGATTGCATCCTCACTGTTCAACCGAACATCATAGCCTGTTGACATCATCTTATCAATCCCAAGCATGGCTCTTGGAATATCACCAGCCCATCCACGGTCACCACCAGTATACTCGATTGAGGCATTGTGGCATCCGGTTTCTTCGACAACGATTTCAGCAATTCTGCGAACAGAAGCAGTATCATGCGAACCGAGATTGAATAAATTGAGTGGGTCGTTGGTGCTCTCCATAACATGAAGTATTCCATTTACACAGTCTTCAACTTCCATGTAGGATTTTTCTTGTAGGCCGTTGCCAAGTACTTCCAAACGAGTAGAGTCGGCCTTGAGTTTGTGGATGAAATCAAAAATGACACCATGTGTTCCACGTGTTCCGATGATGTTAGCAAAACGGAAAATCCATGCCTGAAGACCAAAAGTCCCCACCCAACTACTGATGAGGCCTTCTCCAGCTTGTTTGCTGGCTCCATACAATGAAATTGGCATACAAGGCCCGTGGTTTTCAGGTGTTGGAAGTGGTGCATCTTCTCCATAAACCACCGAAGAAGAGGCAAAAGCAATTTTCTTTACTTCACAACGACGCATCGCTTCAACGATGTTGTAGGTCGCAAGTGTTCCTTGTTTTAGATCGGTGTCTGTGATGCGGGTGCCAAGACGAATATCTGGATTTGCTGCTAGGTGGTATACGCACTCGATGCCTTCCATTGCCGAAAGGACTGTTTCAAAATCGGTAATATCACCTTGCACATGTGTGACCTTTCCAGAATCAAGATGAGATTGAATAAATTGTAGTTTCCCACTAGAAAGATTGTCCAATGCTACTACTGTGTCGCCACGGGCAACTAAACGGTCGATTAAATGTGAACCGATAAATCCAGCACCACCAGTGACCAATGCTCGCATGGTTGAATCAAGAAACACCCATGTATGAGCCTTTGGTTTTGTTGATGGTTATGTGTGTTCGCAATCATTGGCTCCTAATTGTCAAGTCTTTGATAACCATTAACGATATTCTTGATGTTTAGCGCCGAGGAGAAATTCCGGTGCTGGAGTTGAAAAACATGCCAAAAAACAATAAAAAAACGATGCCTATAACACAAGACGAAACAACAAACCTACTGGTCGGATATGTCCGAAAAAGTAACGCTGGAGGAGCCCTAAAGATTTCCATAAACACAGCGGCCTTTTCAGACTGCTCAACATATGTAACCAGTGATGGACAATCCTATGTCCCATTGGTCATGTCGTTGAATGCTCTAGAAAAAGTTCTCAACGGAGAACGAGCTGTTACAACAGTTTCGCAACTTCAAGATTGAAGTTCAATAACCTCTGATATACGTGTATTCTACAGCACGGTGCCGCTTGCTCAGGGGTTTCGACCCCTGAGTGAGCCTTCCCTCACAATTCGTGAAATTATATATTGCCGCTACTATATTACTAAATATGACTGGAAACCGCGAAGAAATGGTGGAAACATGCGCAAGCAAGTCGATTCGGTGAAACCCTTCATCGTTGCAGGCATGCCTATGTACAATGAAGAGGAAACCATAGGGACGGTTGTGATGACCGCCTTACGTCATGTCGATGCAGTAATCTGTATCGATGATGGTTCATCGGATTCCAGCGCACGTATTGCAGAAGCATGCGGCGCTACTGTAATTCGTCATCGTGTCAATCGGGGCTATGGTGGAGCGCTCAAGACCTTATTCATCAAAGCAAAAGAACTCGATGTTGATGCCTTGGTTGTCCTTGATAGTGATGGCCAACATCGCCCTGAAGATATCCCTAAACTCTTGAAGCCTATTCTTTCTCAAAAGGCGGATTTTGCTATAGGTTCGCGCTTTGTTGAAGGTGGGGGCGGTACAGACATGCCGGCATATCGTCGCCTCGGCATCAAAGTTATCACCGCTGCAAGCAATCTTTCGAGCGACCTTGGAATCAAAGATACTCAGTCCGGATTCCGTGCTTTCTCTAGAACTGCATTGGAACGATTGCGCTTCGATTCAGAGGGTATGGAACTCTCTTTGGAAATGCTCGAAGATGCTCGGGAAAAACAACTTGAAATCATTGAAGTTCCAACTATGATTCGATATGATGTCCCCAAAGGTTCCAACTTTACTGCTGTATCACATGGATTTACTGTACTCACATGGGCAATGCTCTCTCTTTCACAAAAGAAGCCACTTCTTGTTCTCGGTATACCGGGTGCTGGACTCTTGGCAACTGGTGCGGCTATGGGAATGAATACTGCACGAGGAGTTACAACCCATATCGACAGTTTTGTTGGACCTGGACTATCAGCAATTTGGATTGGGGTTTTGGGACTATCACTCATGGCGACTGGTTTGGTTCTTCAAAGCGCTCGCGGCTTTTTGAGACATTTGCTTGTTCGTGAATTTGGACTTGATTGAAAGCAATAGAATTGGTTTGCTTGCTCATCTTTATTGAGCATCATTCAAGACCTGCCCCTCTATCGCAAGGATATGGAGAAGGAGGGGGAATGGCAGAAAATCCGTAACCGGCTTTCCTCATTTCGCAATCATACAAGTGACATGACCATGCGGCGTGTCGACCAAATGTATAGCAGCATTCTGGCTTCACCTGCAACAGTGGTTATTTTACTGGTCATTATTGCGGCTTTTTTTGCTCAACAAGGACTTTCATTCCAAGAGCAAATAGATGACGATGTCGAAATATTTCTTCCAGATGGTGCCCCTTCAACTGAGTTGTTGAAGGAAGTTAGAACGGAGTGGTCTACTGATATTGCCATAATCTATGTTCAAACCCCAAACGCTCTTGACCCATCACATCGCGATTATAACTCAATTAACATTACTTCTGAAGATTACCTACGCGAAATCAGTTGGGTTGAGGGAGATGATGATAACGCCGATGGAGCGGGTGCAACTGGTAGAGGAATCGATTATAGTAAAAACGACCATGGCCGTGACGACGGCGTACTTTGGATTATTTCTCCAGCTCAAGTCATCAAAGAAATCAATTCGGCCGATGGCCGATTTAACAATTCATTATGTCTTCACGGTATCAACACACGCATCCCAATAGATGTGGAATGTGACCTACCTGGTGGAGGCGCCTATGCCATTCCCGATCAACAGACGATAGACCAAATCATTGAAGAATCCGAAGGAGGTTTTGATGCACTTTTCAAAGATACTAATGACATGGACCTCAGTTACGATAGTGATGGTGACGGAAACAAAACCAACGACCTTGACGGTGATGGAATTTGGGACACGGCCGCTATTGTCGTCGGTATGCACCATGACCCTACTGAAGCCAACTTTCGTGATTTTAGCCACTTGCATGAGCACTTTCAAAATGTCATCGATAACCGTTCACTCGACCTGCAAAATACTGAGATGACGGTGACCGGATTGACAAAAGTCCTCGAGGATATTTCTGATGAGATTTATGATGACCTGCTCAAAATTCTTCCCTTCTCAGTACTTTTCACAATATTGGTAATTACTCTTCTTCATCGCTCACTCAAGGTCGTTGTTATCACCGGAACACCTATTGTAATGGCACTCGCTGTTACCTTTGGTTCATCGGTTCTTTTGGATATCACACTAACGCCGATGATTATTGCTACATTCCCAATTCTGATTGGCCTAGGGGTCGACTATGCATTGCATATGGTCAATAGAATTGAAGAAGTGCGAAGAAAGGAAATTGACGAAGCCCATGACGGAAATGAAAGGCGTCGGCGGCAAGGAAAGCCACCAGAAGAGGTGCCTGATCTTTGGGACATCGAATTTTATCGCAGATGCGTCCTCGAAATGACTCGCTCTACAGGAGTCGCTGTTTTCCTCTCTGCGTTAACTACAATTGTTGGTTTCTCAGTACTAATCGCACCACAAATCGTGTCAGTAGCACCAATTCGCTCTGTCGGTGTGACGCTTTGCCTTGGAATTCTTTCTACACTTATCTTCAGTATTATTTTGGTACCTACGTTGTCTTGGATGCTTCGATTCAACAAACGAACCAATCCGTCA
>JABJFI010000041.1 GCA_018662825.1 Methanobacteriota archaeon
CTTGGCTCATCTTGATAATCCCGACCTTAATGCCAATTCATGATTCGGCGGTTTTTGATGCGCCGAGCCTACAATAAAGGCGAATGGGAAAAGGCTAGATTTCATGCTTTCAAAATCGTTGACCGACCTAAAGAGCAAGAACTCGCTCGAAGCGTCATCATTCGATCTTACTGGAATCAAGAGGATACTGCGGAAGTGATACGTTTAAATTTACTTTGGGGCAACAGTTTCGAGGAACTTTCAATGAAAGCCAAATATGTTTCACAAAAAGCGATTTCTCCAAATTCGAAAGTACATCATCCACGGATATTAAAACTTCAGAACGGTCAACCTCGCCCACAAAATGAGAGAAAAGAATGGAATGATAATGATATTGAGAGTAATTTTTGGCAAGAAGGATCTCGAGTGTGGATGGTCCATCCGCACGGCTGGACGTTTTGGGATATGCCAGAAAGTTTTTCACTCTCTTCAACCCATCCCAATTTGCTAAAACTCACCGCTGAAATATTACTCTACCCATGGATGAACTCTACCAAAGCACCCTTTGTAAAAACTCGACACATCGGTTCATTGCCGGCCTTGGCTTTTTCCGCAGGAACGGATTCTACTGCCGCAGCATTGGTGATGCCTAAAAACACCATTTTAGGCTATCATCGGCGTACTTTCGAAAGCATCCTCGACCATAGAAACGCTGACCGTTTGCTCACCCATATGAAAGAAGAAAAGGGTAGAAAAGTTGTAGATATCTCATCAAACCATGAACTCATTCGCACATATTATTACAAGCAAATTGGTTTCTCTTCAGATTTTTCTTGTGCTACGCATCTCATCCTTCTTGCAGACCATTGTGATATAGGCGCTCTTGCATTTGGAATGCCATTGGACAATACATGGTTAGCAAAGGGTAGAAAATTTCGAGAATTTACAGAAACACCGTATTTCAAATACTGGACCGAACGATTTTTATCAGCGGGGATTGAATTATTTTTACCAATTGCTGGAGTTTCAGAAGCAGGTGCAATGAAAATTTGTCAGGATTCAGATATACTCCCTTACCTTAACTCCTGTCTGCGAGGCGATGGGATAGAGGGCTGTGGAAAATGTTGGAAGTGCTTCCATAAGAACGGGCCACTTGGACGTCCATTTGACATTCAGGCAAAGGAAATTCAAACGTTTCTCAAACGTAAACCGCTACCAACAGCCACCCATGCATTGTGGGCTTTGCAGCAACTCAAACTTGAATCTGAAGTGCCTGAATTGAGTTCGCTCTTAAAAACGGATTTGTCATGGTGGACTTCATCGTATCCTCCTGCAAAAGAAATCCTTCCTTTACGATGGAGAGAAGAAACATGGCAAAAAATACATGATTTTCTTACGCCGATGAACGAGCCTTATCCTGTTGAATCGATCAATCATTACAATGAATGAGGACATGCTAAGATTCTTTACAAAACCCTTCAATTCTACAACATCTGCCAACATGACAATAATGTAGGGCCAGCGACACACAAATGTAGGTATAGGGGGGAATGAGCATGAAAGGTGAAGAAACGCGTATTTTCCGTCTTCGGAGTGAAATCCATCGTCTTCGAACATCTCCCTCATTGCGCCTGGGATCTCATATCACCAGAGCGATACGAAAACCATGGCGTGCCCCATTTCTCATTCTCACATTACCATGGATGATGCTGATGATTGGATTTGAACTTCTTGGCTGGAGGGCGCAACCTGCCGCTCTTCAAATGAATTCGTCTGGACGTTTGGTATCGAAGGGAAAATGCATCGTGATGTTTCCTACCAACGGCGTAGGTTTTGGTCATTTCACTCGGATGCTTGCGGTTGCAAAACGGATGAAAAAACTTGATTCCGAGTTGGACATTATCTTTTTCACGACAATGCCGACCCTTCATCTTCTGAAACCCTATGGTATTCCTGCACATCATATCGCAGGACCCAAATATTTCAAAGATATGAGTTCAGAAGAATGGAATTCTCTTCTTGAAAAAGAATTGAACATATGTTTTGAGACGCACCGCCCCTCCATGTTCGTGTTCGATGGGGCTTTCCCATACCGCGGCATGCTTCGAGCAATACAAGGGAAAAAATCAATCAAAAAACTTTGGATGCGTCGCGGAACATTCCGTAAAGGCTCATCAATTCCAGTCGACAGTATTCAGCACTTTGATACGGTTATCCACCCAGAAGACAGCGTTGTTGCAAAAACCGAACATACTGAACACAATCTCGAAGTGATAACGTGTCCGCCAATTGTAATGCTCGACCAAGAAGAACTTCTCTCCAAAGAAAAAGCTCGTTCTCGTTTGGGTCTTCCTCAAGATGCTACTGTGGTGTATGTCCAACTTGGTGCGGGTGAAATTAACGATATTGAAAGTGAAATCCGACTTACTCTGGAAGCATTACTTGAAAACCCAGACGTATACGTTGTTCTTGGTGAATCTTTGATTGGTGAACGAATACACTTTGAACTACCTCGTGTGCAAATTTTACGTGATTATCCCAATTCGATGTATTTTAGAGGATTTGATGCAACAGTTCAAGCAGGTGGTTACAACTCATTCCATGAAACTCGAACCTTTGGATTGCCGGC
>JABJFI010000020.1 GCA_018662825.1 Methanobacteriota archaeon
GGTGCCAATTCTTGCATTGCTTTATGCTCATCTTCCGCTTTTGAGGTTGTGTCGTCGTGTGGAGTCAAATCGCCGACACGGACTTCTGGGACATCGTGAACTATACACAAAGAAAGAATTCGAGCCAAATCAAGATGCGGTGGCGCAAGTTTGAGTGCGAGGACTGACATACCCCATGAGTGGGCAGCAACGGATTCTGGAGATTCAATTCCTGCTCTCAACCAACCGCTACGAAGGACTTTTTTCAATCCAAGAATCTCTTTGAGTTGGTCTCGCATGGTTGTGCCATGCGACAAGACCTCAAAACCTCAACCCCTAATCCAAGAGAGTCATACCGGTCAAGTATTGACGGAGTTTAGATTCAAACCTGTCGAATACGGAATCAAGCCTTACTCGCTGTAGCAGACTTTGCTTTATCGAGTTGAGGATACTTCTCCAAAATCTCTTGGGCTTCCGCTGCTGCACGTAGTTCCACATACTCGTAGTGCTTTGCTTGGGCCTTACTGTATAGATCCATCATACCAACATATGTTTCTTTTTCCTTAGCATGCCATCCATTTCCTCGCGCAGAGCGGTCAAAACGGATTAGTGAGATGAGTGTTAAGAGTGAAAGTGACCATACAGATAATACTTGAACGATACCACTGGAGTATTCCATGCCAATTTCGGACATTCCACCATCGTATGACATAGTCATGAAGATAGTAAATGGCCAAAGTATGAAGGATACCATGAGAAGAATCTTTTCGTATCCTTCAAATTTTGCTCGTGCTCTTGGAGGCTTTGGTTTTGCTACTTCTGCTCTAAAATCCATTTGAAATCCCTCTTGGATAATATGCCCTAAGCGTTCAGAAGTATTTGGACTCTCTCCCTTGAGTAATGCCTCATCCGAGGTAATTGTGTGGTTTTCAAGATTTTCGGGATCGATGAGTGGGGAAAAGAATCGAGGTGAAAATGCAAACCCTATCACTATGAATGCTAAAAATAAATCATGTAAAGCATTGAAATAATCTATTGAATTCATCATAGTACTTGATTGGAAAAAATAAATCAATCTGCCAATAATTAGAATTCCGATAAAATACAATCCTAGTAAAGTTGCTCCAAAATGATTTTTTCTAAGAAGAAGAATTCCAGAATAAAATACAATGAAAGCACCAATTACAACAAAGGGTGTATGGAATTGAGAACTCAATGGCCGTATGTGTTCTGGTGAAAACCATGAAGGCGAGAAAAATTCGATGACTGAAATGCCATATTTTTTCTTACCCGGCATATCGCCGAGAGCAGTCGGTAGAAGAAGGAGAATCGAATAGATCATAAAAGTAAAACCACACATATAGTAGAGTGAATTTTTCATGTTTTGTATGACTTTCTCATCACTATCAGGCGGCAAAGGCTTGAGAACTTCGGGGTATTCTTCTTCAATACGTTGAATTTTTAGTTCCAAGTCATCCAAGACCGAAGTTTCTTCCTCCTTCTTATTTCCTTTTAGAGAGGTTTTCAATCGCTCAACAAGAACAGCCTTTTTGCCGCTGACAGCGAGACCAAGAAGCCTCAAACGGATTTTGAGTTCATTTGCCGTGTAGCGCGAATAATCTTCGTGAGTGGGTGTTTCTTCTATTTGGCCGTCATAAACCTGAATCTCATTAGTTAATGGTTTCACTTCAAACTGCGAGTGCTCTTTTCCCACTAATTTTTTCTCTTTTCGTTTTTCAATAACTTCGATACTTTTTTCCGAAATGCTATGGACTGCTAATTTGCTCCCTTCGAAACCTTTCGTTGCCATTTCTTTGCTTTTGACAGCAATTGACTTACCCACCTTTTTGGTGCCTTCTAGTCCCTTTGATGCAAGTTCCTTCGATTTAGAAGATAATTTATTTACCTTTGACGACCAATCACCCGAAGATTCATCAGTCATAGTAAAGCGTAGATTAGGAGGGATTTAGAATAACCGGCATTATGCCATAGTGAATCCCCTGTAATAGGGGGTTCAAAATTATCGAGTAATCGAATCGGGTGTTTTTGAAAGGTCTCGAGTGATATTCTTGTGATGTGACTCGATTGTTCCACCACCAATCTCCAAAAGTTTGGCATCTCTCCAAAGTCGTTCGACGTTGTATTCACCGACATAGCCGTACCCACCCATCACTTGCATAGCAGCATCTGCAATCTCTTTAGCTGCGGTAGCACAAAACAACTTGACTCCATCGGAATCAAGACGATGACCTGGCTTTCCAAGTGTCATATGGGCTGCTGTGTCATAGATGTAGGCGCGCATAGCACGATATTTAGACCATGATTCTCCAATGTATCTCTGCATTTGTCCGAAGTCTCGGATTTGAGAACGGAATGCTGTGCGTTCTGCAGCATAGCGATTCATATCTTCGAGAGACCGACGAGCAATTCCTAAGGCCATAGCGGCAAGAGTCAAACGTTCTGCTTCCAAATTCGCCATCATGTGGAGGAGAGATTCACCCGGTGAACCTACGAGATTTTCTGCAGGAACTACACAATCCTCAAACACAAGTTCAGCAGTGTTTGAAGCGCGCATTCCAGTCTTGTCCATGATCTTCTGTCCAACACTATATCCAATCATTCCAGCCTCAACAAGGAATGTTGACATTTGGACTCGGCCTTTGTCATCGGTTTCAGTCTTTGCATAAACCCAAACAACATCAGCAGGTGTTCCCTCATCGTCAAGACAACCGTTGGTAATCCACATCTTTCGACCGTTGATTTTCCAAGTGCCATCGTCTTGCTGAACTGCAGTAGTTGATAATCCAAGAACATCAGTACCTACGTCTGGTTCAGACATTGCCATTGCGCCAATCCATTCACCCGAACAAACTTGAGGGAGTATGCGCGCTTTCTGTTCCTCATTTCCATTGAAGGCAAGGTTGTTGACAAATAACATAGCATGAGCAAGATAAGCCAGAGCAAAACCTGGGTCTGAGGCTGCGAGTTCTTCGTGAACAATTGCACATGCAGCAGCATCGAGGCCTGAGCCGCCATATTTTTCTTCAGCACTGAGGCCCAACAGACCCATTTCACCCATAGAACGGAGCAATGGTAAATTGAATATTTCTTCACGGTCGTGACGTAGTGCTTGCGGTTCTACATGCTCTTTTGTCCAATCGCGAACCATTTCACGAAGCATAGCATGTTCTTCACTAGGATTGGCAATATCCATGGTCTCACCCATTTTGCGGGGGGGACTCCCCCTTTTCACCCTTTGTTGTAATTCTCACATTATCTGCGGAATATGCTACGGCGTTTTCTACGCTTCCCCTTGGCATTCGATTTATCTCTAGCTGAACGGCGTACTTCATCTTCCATTCCAATGGAAGGGCGTGAACGAGTCATTTGAGGTGGGCCACGCATTGAACGACGACGTGCAACAGGTTCCGGTTGTTTCTTGACCTTTCGGATTCTGCGAGAAGGCTCCTGATTCAACGGCATCTTTCGGGCTCTTTGACCAACATGCTGAAGATGAGTATTGTAAGTTCTAGTGACATTGGATTTCGGCGACAGGCCAGCATTATCAAGAACTCTTTGTGCACGCTGTCGCGGGGTAGTCACTCGGACTTCGTCGACAATTCTATTTGCAAGATGTGCTATTGATTGGTCACCTTTTACATTCGGTGCTTTTCGCACATCAATGTGTATTTCATCTTTCTTTTCTTGTTCATCATCCATCAATCCCAAAAGGAAATTTGTGCTCAAAGCATCCTGCTTTCGCTCAACCATATGCATCCCATCCATGCATATTTCTGTTTGAATCTATTATCAATGTTCCCCGTGGCAACTAGCAATATATGCCGTTTTCAAGAGTGAATTATTTCACTCAAAATCTAAATTTCTAGTTTGCGAGAATAACTTTCATCTCTTTCTATGTGCCGGGCCGCACTGGGATATTTCTCGCCCCATGGCCTTGTAGCAGACCTAAACATTAGTTTTAATATTACCAAATATCCTTTTATCATCCTACCGCTAAACCTGAAGAATCGAGCTATAGAGCGTAATGGATGCCTAATTAGGTACCAAAGAGAACGCAGGGGGTGGCGTAAAAATGAAAGGGGATTTCTCACTCCTTCAAATGGATATTTTAACTGCTCAGCCATGGTCATTGGAACGATTTCATCTACACCATATATTTGCGGCCTTCTATCACCCTTCGGCATAAAGTAAGTACCAAACAACATATCCCATAGGGGTAAGAATGTGGAATAATTGGACCATATCGCATCAGCCTCGTTTGAATGATGCCAGTGATGGAATTCTGGCGTCATAATGAAACGGTCGAATAACTTGAATCTAAAGCGTACATTGGCATGTAAGAATAATCCGAAAACGATTTGGAATATTGCAAGAAAACCAACTTGCTCGTTTGAAAAACCCGCTGCGAAAAGAAAAAATATCGCAGGTACAATCAATGTTCCATCGAATGGATGTGCCCTAAAACCCGAAACCCAATCCATATGTTCGGTAGAATGGTGAATGGAATGAAATTTCCATAGTATTGGAATTTCGTGGTAGAATCTATGAGCCCAATAGGTAGTCATATCGAACAACAGAATTCCAGCAATCAATTTATATTGGCTGGGAATCATTGCCACATATGGTGCAATCAATAATCCAGGTATCCATGCCAAAGAGATAATTCCAACAAAAATACCTACTGTAAGGGCAATTATATTGAGAAATGGTGCAGCCATTGCATAACCTATGTCAAGATCCAAATGTGGGCGTCTAAATCCTTGATGCTTTTGACGAGGGAATAATCTTTCAAATGGAACGACGATAATGAATAAGAAAATTACTATCGTAACTCCTTCAAATGAAATTAAGATTCCTGAACCAATGATTATTGTCGCAAGTAATCGCAACAAAATAACTCTTTTCCATCCACCTACAGGTGGCAAATTTGGTGCAGCAGGAACATTCTCAAAATTTAGATGCGAAGGAGAAGATTCAGCATCCATAGTGTTTACTTGGAGCAGGGAGTTATATTGTTTGGCCCATGTTGACTATTGTTCTTCAGATACAATAGAAAGGTATTCTCGATAGTCGGACTCATTCTCAAATTCAAGAGGGATAACCATAATTTCATCACAATCTTGGCATTGATAACGTTGTCCAGTCATAAACCCAGCATAGGGGTAGACCCGTATACCATTGCAGGAGATGCAAACTCGAAACGACATGAGAACAAACCATCCTAGCGTTTGTCAATAATTAACTATTTGATTGAAATTCAATACTAAGCGAGTTTTAGTCCAGTCAATTTCAATAATTCTTCAGTATTAAATCCACTAGGCAATTCATCAGACTGTCGGTCAAAATGTGTAATTTCATGGTGATGAGATGTTGAATTATAGGAGTGACCATCTGAATCAGTATGTGTAGAACTGGTCGTATAATGGCGCAAAAGAGAACTTGATGTTAGAGAGATAGTAGCCTTCACTTTTCGGGGTTTGTTTCTCCAACTTGTAGAAACGATAAGCGTGTTTTCAGTGCCAAGGTGCTCAATGTAGGTTCTTCCAGTTGATAGGGCATACAGCAAATAACCGCCTGAGAGGTATATTATGACAATCACTACAGGGAAAAATGAACCCAATAATTGCATAGATTCTTCACTTTCTTCCGTTAGAGTTCCATCTTCATTATAGTCATGGAGTGAAATCATTTGGTTGCGGAAAGAATTATTTGAATAATGAAGCAAGTCAATTGAACCATAGCCAATTCCATTAGGATACAAGTACACAGCCTCTCCATTGAACGGAAGTATAGGTTCAACACTTTCGTTGTCAGAGAAGGTTGGTGTTTCAAAGCACCAATGCGGCAATACCACTTTTGCTTCAATTTCGGTGATTTCAATCATTGAAGTGTTCTCAAATGGTGATTTGGTCACAACTGGTAGGCAATTATAGACCCATTTGTTTAGGACATTGGCATCGGCACGAGTTTCATCAGACGTA
>JABJFI010000018.1 GCA_018662825.1 Methanobacteriota archaeon
AGTCTAGGAGCCATACCTGAAGTGGTTCTCACTCAGAATGTATTGATGCATTGAGGGATTCCCTTAGAAACCAACGGTGTGTTGGCTAAGTCCATGTCAAGCGGGCTTTCATTGCCACAGGAACGCCTCTTACGGTGTCTTGGGCAATATTCGCAAAGTATTGAGAAAGCTTGGGATGTGACTCGTGAAATCTCTCTTCCGGGCTTGAGTGAATCACTGGGAGTAGTCCGTTCTGCTCTCAATGTTCCTTTGACAGGTCTTGAAAAACAGGGCTTGATTTTCAAACGAATGGCACACGTAATAGGAGGGGGTTCGCGACGAAGAAATGTATACCATCTAACTGAACAAGGGCGTATTCTTTTTGATACATTGGGAGAGGATAATGCTAAACAGCGAAAGAGCAGTTCAGTTGGATTGCCCTTTGGCGATTTCCCACAAAGTGGAGAAATCCATGGTCGTTCAAGTGTGATTGAAGAGGCCATATCGATGTATAATGAGCAGCATTGTATTATTTTAAGCGGATTGCCGGGGATTGGGAAAACTACGGTTGGACTTGCTGTGGCCAATGAGATACTCGGCACTGGGTCAAATATTCGTTGGACTACTGCTAATGAATTTTCAGATTTTGAAACGCTGTGCCAGTCCATGGCAATTACCTCTCCACTACCCTCTGATATCGGCGCCCTCACACAACAACTCGCCAAGCAACACAAAGATGAAACTTTCATCTTTGATGATGTTCACATGATTTCTGAACGCCACATGCCTAAATTCCTCTCGATTTGTAGGCAAATGGAACAACTCCAAGGCCCCAAAATGATTTTTGTCGGACGAGAGCCATTAGTTTCTTTTGGAAAGGTAGAACGAATTTCAATTCCACCGCTAGAAACATCTGAAGCGATAAAATTACTTGGCTCAAATCAGAGTCAAGAAGACCGAGAACACATCGCTGAGCGTTTAGGAGGTCATCCATTAGCCATACTTCTCTACAAAGAAGAAGCCTCTTTGCCTGAAACAAATGAAGATATACAATCGTATGTTGAAGAAGTTGTGTTATCAACACTTGACGATTCGACGCGTTCAGGATTGGACCACCTCGTTCTTCTTCCTCGACCGATTGAAGCGAAGAAAGCGCACGACGATGAAGTCGTTGGAACACTTGATGATTCGGCATTCTTGCGATGGACCTCGGGAATGGAAAAAATGGAATTGCAACATTTGATTCGAAATGTTCGACGTTCAACCATGAGTAGAGAAGAACAATTGCAATTACACAAGCAAGCAGTGACTCATTGGGAGGAGTGTGCTGAAACGCCAGATGATCAAATCATCCTTTTATTCCATCGAATTTGTGCAGAATCAGATGATTTGGATACGTATTGTAGTTCAGCTTATGACACCCTTGTGTCGACACATAGCAGTGCATTATCAGTCTTGTTTGAACAGGCTATTGAAACCTCTCAACAACCCTCTCACCTTCATTATCTCGCAGCCAAGGTGGCCCTTGACCGATGTGAGCCAAAGCACGTTCGTCGCCATTTTGATTCCATTGAAGAAGAGAGTCATTTTAATGAAATTGACATGGGTCTTGCCTATCTTGAAGGGCGAATCGAAGATGCTGATAAGGCCATAGCAAAGGGTCTAGAATTAGGAACTCAACAGCAAAAAAACCAGTTGGCACTCTCTGCTGCATCACGTCGTCTCGATGATAGAATCTCTTCCACTCTACCCAAGGGAGTAGTAAATGAAATCAAACGCTATCTGACGAAAATCATTCTTCCTAATGAACCAGAGCAACGAGCAGTAACTGTTGTAGCACTCACAATGGTTCAACATGCTTTGGCCTTAATTGAAGAAAACTTCACCAAAGCAGAAACACTTCGAGCGACCCTTATGTCAGTTGGAGGAGTTGATGGCGCCTTGGTCATGGGATTGAAAGCCAAATCTCTGTTGATAGAATCCAAGTCTCAACCCCATCAATTTTCTACTGCTGTTGAACATACGAAACAAGCAATTGCAATGCAAACCAGTTCAATTCATCGCGACTCACTGCGTTTATCATTGGTAGAGGCATTACTTGAAACAGATGAAGAGCAAGCAAAAGTGGAATTTCTTCAAATAACGAAGCCAAATATTTCACCTAACAGTGTTGCAATTCACCGACTTCATGCACGGTGGTGGATGTGCAAATCTCTTCTCGAATCTTCAATGCGGCAAATTGCGTTGAAAGAAGCGATTACACAACATCGAGCAGCAGGATGTCCACGGGCTGCAAACGAACTAGAAGCACGGCTTCATTCGTTGTTGTAATCAAAGTTCAGCGCCGATCAGTGTTTTGGTATCAGAAATACCATCCAATATTCGAATTTCTTCAACAATACAACGTGTGAGTGTATATTCATCGTCCGCTTGAACCCGGGCAATGAGGTCGTATTCGCCGAATAACATCCATCTATCCGTGACGAATTCAATTCCATCCAGTGCCTTACGAACCGCACTTTCTGAACCAGGTAGGGTTGTAATCAAAACAAATCCAATCGCCATATTCTCACCTCAGTATTCCACAGCAATCATTGTCTGTGTGTCTTTTACGCCTTCGATTTGGCGAAAATCAGTCATAAGCATTTCAGTGAGATTTTGAGAATTATCTACGGACAAACGGACAATCAAATCAAATTCACCATAGAGGGCATGAACTTCAGCAACAGCCGAATGCTCCATCAAAGAAAGATAGACTTCGCGTTCTTGCGCAGGCTGGGTTTTGAACAACACAAACGCTTCGGGCATAAACAGTCGAATTGCAGAACGGTCTTATTGCTTGCGAATGAATCTCTTGGTGCGTTGATACTGAATCTCACATCCAATAGAACCTTTCAAGTGCTTTTTCTTTCAGCAGAGAATATGGACTTGAACGCACGTTCTCCTTTTGAGATATGGATTGTTCTGTTTTTGATGTTGAGCACTCCTTTTGCGGGTTCATCGTCATTACTTGGTGACGACCAATCAAATGATGATTTGGTGGCCAACCATTTCACAGAATCCGCAAGTGCTCGGGCTCAAACCACGTGGTCAGGAACAGTATCCGTCACAACAACCTATACGATTTCTATCTTTGACGAACTCATCATCTCACCTTGTACGCAAGTGGAAATGGGCTCTGGTGCTCGAATTTATGTTGAGGGACGTCTTACAGTTGAAGGTACCATTGCTTGCCCTGCAACACTCAGTTCAATGACCGGTTCAGACCACGAAGGGATTCAATTCAATAGCAGTTCAAACAATCGTGGTTCGGTTATCAATAATTTATCGATTGAAGATTCAATCTATGGAGTAACGATGTATGGCGCAAACCCAGTGATTCACAACCTCACAATCCTCAATCCTGACAGAGTAGGTATTGACATGTTTGGAAATTCGGCTCCACTCATCTACGACCTTGACATCAATCAAGCAGGTCGTGTACTTCCCTTCCAAGGCGATTGGCGTTATGGATTGGGATTGTCAATAGGTTCTGGTTCAACCCCAATTGTAGACGGAGCGACTTTCACTGACCACCTTACACGTGCAATCAATATTTGGGGTGGCTCGGGAGGAGTTCTTAGAAATATTGTGATGAGCAACATCAGTGGTTCGAGTTGGGCGATTTCTGCTGGTGTTTGGGTCGAAGACAGTCAACCGTTGCTGATGAACTTGAGCGTTGACCGTGCCGACCACGGCATTGTTGTCCGACATATCGATGACGGGGGCTATACTCGAGCAGTTTTCAAAGAAACAACGGTGACAAATTCGATGTATAGAGGAGTCTATGTTGACAAAGAAAACCATTCTAATTACACCAATTATGAAACTGCTGATTTCACTAATTTAACCGTAAGTGGAACCGGTGGCCCAGGGGCTACAACAGCCAACATTGCTTATGCGGCAATAGATGTGAATTCAACCGGCGCGTGGTTTGAAAATACCCTGATAGATAATTCGACTTCAACAGGTGTACGTTTGTATTATGCTGACTCTTCGACCACATTCCGAAATTTAACAATTCGTGATTCAG
This sequence comes from Methanobacteriota archaeon, assembly GCA_018662825.1. GTDB lineage: Archaea > Thermoplasmatota > Poseidoniia > Poseidoniales > Poseidoniaceae > MGIIa-L1. Next base: position 4,052 of record JABJFI010000018.1, read on the forward strand.
GCGACCCTGGTCAAGGCCCACATAAAGCCGGACTGGCAATTACTTGGATTTTCACCTCCGCTCC
>JABJFI010000055.1 GCA_018662825.1 Methanobacteriota archaeon
ACCAAATTTGGGCTCGACCGAACTTATTGATGACCATACCCGGATGTTTGATATTGAGATTTATGACGAGAATATGCAATCTATGATGGTCTCTGACCTCTTTGATGGCAAGGATGCCTTAGTAGTTGCAATAGCCTTACCAGGGACTCAAAATGTGGCAGAGCAAGCCATTGAATTGAACAAGACTCTTGACCTGATTGAAGATGATATTACAGTCGTTCACATACTTGCAGGGATGGATGCATCTACAATCGATGTATCGGCAATGAAAGCAAGTTACAACCTTACTTGGTCGATTTATGTTGATTTGGATGAAACATTCACAGGAAGTTCACCAAATGGCACCGCCGACTCAATTCTTGTGCTAGATAAAACAATGCGCGTGGTATTTTCCAATGCCCCTTCTGCTTCTTCAGAAGAAATAATTAGTGCTGTTGAAAGCATCAATAATGGTGGAAGCACAAGTTCGTTCTCATATTTCTCACTCTTTTTCGGCCCTGGATTATTTTTATTCTTCCTTGCATTACCTCGTGAAGAATATGAAGTCTTAGAGGAGCCTCTTCCAATTGGCATGTATTGGGGTGCAATCGTCGCCGCTGGTGCTGCTGGAATTGTCTTGGTTAATCTTCCCGCCCTTATTGCCACACTTGCTCCAATACCTTCGAATTCCCTGTATTGGGTTGATATCGCAATGGTTCTCTGGATGCTTGAAATGAGTGTTGTAACTGCTCGGCGAGGAACACCCTATGAAGCAGACTTTGCCGGTCGAATCATCCACAATCTATTTCCTGAAAATTTCCGGAATTGGCGTGGAGTTGAAGACATGCAACAAGACACAATGATTGGTATTTGGCTGGGTTGGTTTGGCTGGCTTGCATTCCCTGCTTTATTCCCTCAAGGAATTGGTGCAACGATGTTGAGTGGTGGGTCCGGAATAATTTTTGCAATCATCGGACTTGTCCTAATCCTCGTTCTTGGCGGCACTGTAACCCTTCTGTTGCGTCTTGTTGCTTCTCTTGGAGGTTCATTTTCGGGTTTCTTTGGCGATTTGGGTTCGGATTCCTTTGCCCGATATACAGGATGGTGTATTGTACCTATTGCCCTATGGACTTTAGGAAACACCTTGCTTTCCTTGATTGATATAGGGTTAATCTAACCGATTCTTTGACAACCGTTGAGGCCAATGAGCCTAATATGGATACGAAGATGGAATGGAGTAGAACACGCAGAGATTTATTTTTGAAATGTCCTCGCGCTTGGTATTTACGCTATGGCCATCCAAGGCCCAAAAATGGAATCAATGATGTTCATAGCAACAGACGCCCTTGGGATTTGATGTTACGAGCGATGAAAGAAATTCTCGTTGAACGATTAGAAGATCTACGTGAACAAAAGCAATGGTCTCCATTACTTCTTGAGCACCAACTCAAATATTCTCTACAAAAGCACATCAAACAAAATTCTCGTCGCATCAAAAAACGATACTTTGAGGCGCTATTACGCTACGCAAACCATCGCTTTGCATTGTTATGGAGGTGCCGGTTAATTCGCCAATTAGAACGGCAGAAATATCCTTGTTGGTATGTTCTAGACCGCACATCATCTGTTCGAATCGGTATTCGACGAATTTATGCTTCACCCGACTTGGCAGTTTTGATTCAAAATAAATGGCACCTTGTTCGTTTTGATATGCAAATTGGACCGGAAAAAATCACAGACGAACTCGAAGCGAATGCAATGGTACTATGGGCAAAACATCAAGGTGGATTCCCACAGAGTGAAACATCCTACAGAGTGCATACAATCGGCTGGAGAAAGGGGTTTTGGCACACTTCAACATTTCAACCAACCCAGCAATCAGTCAAACAATGTCACACACTTTTAGAATCTGATTGTAAGGCTATGCTCGAAATTCATCGCTATGCTCGCGCAAACCTCGCTTTACTTCCCCTCGCCAGTTCAAAGACATCCTGTGATTCATGCTCTTTCAGAGTACGTTGCCCAGGTGGCGAAAATCTTCAACTTGCCCACAATGAACAAACATTACTTGAACTGGTCCATCATTCAGCTTCAAGCAAGACTTGAAGTTAGGTCTGCAAGAACCGCTTCAACATCATTCGCTTTGGTAACGCCACTGGCAAGTAAGACGCCTTCTGCGCCAAGTTCGACTGCTTTTGCTACATCTGCACCACTTTTGACACCAGCACCGCAAAGAACACGCACATTCGGATTGACGGCTTTCACAACTGCAACGGTATCACTGACAATCGAAGGGTCAGCAGTGGTTACTGAAATATCTCCCCCAATCAATTCTGGAGGTTCGACTGCGATGAATGTCGGGCCAATTTCCGCAAGGTGTTTGGCTTCTTCTACATCTGCAGCACAACCACACATCGGGAAATCATCTGGTAATTGACTTTTCAAATTCGCAACATGTTCCATTGAAACTTTGTGTTCAGCGTGATTGATAATGGTTCCTTGGGCACCTCGATGAAGAGCAGTATGGGGCTCAAGCCAGCCGGTAAAACCGCCTTGACCGACAGGATCTAAATGCTGCGACCATACTTCCAATGAGGGGGCTACTCGACGAACGGCTTCTAAATCAAAGGCTGAAACTACAGCAACCATTCGTGCAGGACCATTGGCATGAGCTTCCATTGCCAAAGCAAGACGCTCGGCAGTTGCTCCACTTGCTGAGGCATAAGTTTTGAAATTAACAACGACCAATGGCTTGTTCATACCCTAGGCAGACAAGAAAACCATTTGAGGTCTTCGCTGATTGGTAGCCAATTCATTCCTTTGGAGGCCATTGGCCGCCGACCTGAATGGTTTCATTTGGAATCACACTACCGTGGTCAACAACCACATCTTTGAATTTGACATTAGAACCAATAGTCACTTTATTTCCAATGAGGCTCGATTCGATAACAGAATCTTTTCCTACGACTGTACCCTCGAGTAGAGTCGAACGATGTATTTGGCTGTTAGAAACCTCAACATTAGTTTCAATCATCGATTCAGTTACCTTTTCCGAAAATTGATTATCAGCAGAGCCATACCAAGAACTTCCCTTGACCATTCCACGATTAAATCTCTTTTCCTTGATGCAACGATATACTGCATCTGACCATGCACTGGGTGTTCCAGCGTCGAGGAAATAGCCTTCAAATTGTTGCCCATTCAATAATTTCTCTTCAGCTAATCTTGGAAATACTTCTCTTTCTATAGAATGCTTTCCTTCAGGCATGTAATCGAAGATATCTTCCTCAAAGATATAGGAGCCAGCATTGATTAAATTCGAAAATACTTCTTCGGGCTTAGGCTTTTCTTTGAATTGTGTAATACGCGAATTTTCATCGAGTCCAACAATGCCGAAACGTGTTGGGTCTTCGACTTCCCAAAGCGCAAGACTTCCTACACCTCCATTGCTTTTGTGTAATTCTAACAACGGTTCGATTTGGAGTGAAGAAACTATGTCGCCATTGAAACAAGCAAATCTGCCACTGACTACATCCTTGCAGTTTCCTAAAGCGCCTCCTGTACCAAGCGGTTTGTTTTCATTGACAATACGAACATCGAAATCGACATCAGCATTTTTGAAGTATTCTTCAATCATATCAACTTTGTAGCCACCTGCTACTACTACTTCATCGACTAGTTCAGAAGGAACTCCCTCTACAACTCTTTCAAGCAGGGACATGTCGAGCATTTGCAGTAATGGTTTTGGCATTTTGTTTGTCCAAGGACTAAGGCGAGAACCTACTCCTCCTGCCAAAACCACCACTTGCATGAACAGGGCGTTTCATCAATTACCTATCAAAACACCTCAACATCTTCTACAAATATATGTAACCGGTTTCAATTGCGCCAATTGGCGCAACAAAGTATTCAAAAACGGTCTTTCTTTGGAAGGATTGGAGAGCACCATGAATATCCACGAATACCAAGGAAAAACACTTCTTCGAGAGAACAACGTTGCTGTTCTTGAAGGCGTACATTGCACCAGTGTTGAACAAGCACTTGCCGCCTACGATTCACTCGGAAGTAAAGTGGTGGCTGTCAAATCACAAATCCATGCTGGTGGGCGTGGAAAAGGGACACTGTATAATCCTGAAACACGAGAACATGTAATGGATGGCGGTGTAAAAATCGCTTTTTCAAGAGAAGAAGTCGAAAACTATGCCACCAATATTTTGGGTAACCTGTTAGTGACCATTCAAACAGGTGAAGAAGGAAAAGTGGTCAGCAACCTCTACATTGAGGCTGGCTGTGATATTGCTCATGAATACTATCTCGCCTTACTCGTCGACCGTGATAACAAATCAGTGCTCATCATGGCTTCAACCGAAGGTGGAATGAATATCGAAGATGTTGCACACAACACACCTGAGTTAATTCACAAAGTTGTTGTTGATTCAAATGCAGGACTTCTTGGATTCCAAAAAAGAGACCTTGGCATGGCATTAGGACTTCAGGGTGCAGCATTGAAATCATTTGGAAAAATGTTATCCAGCATGTATACAATGTTCCTTAGAGAAGATTGTGCAATGGTGGAAATCAATCCACTTGTTCGAACCGGTAATGAAGAGATAGTCGCTCTTGACTCCAAAATTTCTTTTGATGAAAATGCGGAATTCAGACACAAGAATTGGGATGACCTTCGAGACCTATCAGAAGAAGAAGATGTTGAGATTCGTGCCAAAGAAACTGGATTATCCTATGTCAAACTCGATGGGAACATCGGATGTTTAGTCAATGGAGCAGGTCTTGCAATGGCAACAATGGATGTCATCAAACTCTACGGTGGGGAGCCTGCAAATTTCCTTGATGTTGGCGGTGGAGCAAACGAAGAGCAAGTAAAAACAGCGTTTTCAATGATTTTAGAGGACCCGAATGTCAAGGGTATTTTGGTCAATATTTTTGGTGGAATCATGCGATGCGACATTATTGCACGTGGCGTAATTGCTGCGACTGAAGCACTTTCACTGGAAGTTCCTCTCGTCGTTCGACTTGCTGGAACTAACGTTGAGGAAGGAAAGAAAATCCTCTCCGGGTCCACATTAAATATTCATGCTGCCGATGATTTGGCAGAAGGTGCTCAAAAGATTGTAGCACTCATTGGAGGTGAAGAATAATGCCGATTTGGATTGAAGAAGATGCAAAGGTATTGGTTCAAGGAATCACTGGAAAACAAGGTATGTTCCATGCCGATAAAATGGTCGAATACGGAACCAACATCGTTGGCGGTTGCACACCTGGAAAGGGAGGACAAACCGTAGAACTTCAAGGCAAAACATTCCCGGTTTGGCACAGTATGGCTGAAGCTATTGAAACAACTGATGCTGATGCTACGGTCATTTACGTACCTCCTCCATTTGCCGCTGAAGCCATTATGGAAGCGGCTGATGCTTTTGATTCAATCAAAGGAGAAGGCGTAATTGTCTGCATTACTGAAGGCATCCCTACGCTGGACATGGTCAAAGCTGTATCTTATGTCGAAAACCGACCTGGTGTTCGACTAATAGGGCCAAATTGTCCCGGAATTATCACTCCTGGGTCAACAGGTGGAGCAAAGATCGGAATCATGCCAGGCCATATTCATGCCAAAGGACGTATTGGAATTGTCAGCAAATCTGGAACCCTAACATACGAGGCTGTTGCACAAACAATGAGCATCGATGAAGGTCAATCAACATGTATCGGAATTGGTGGGGACCCAGTGAATGGAACTGGTTTCATCGATTGCCTTGCCGCTTTCCAAGCAGACCCACAAACTGAAGCAATTATTATGATTGGTGAAATTGGTGGTAATGCTGAACAAGAAGCGGCTGCTTGGGCGGCTGAAAATGTCACTAAACCAATTGTTGGATTCGTTGCAGGCGCAACTGCTCCACCAGGAAAAAGAATGGGCCATGCTGGTGCTATCATCTCTGGAGGCAAAGGAACCGCAGAAGAGAAGTTCGCTGCCTTTAGAGCCGCAGGTATTGCTTGCGCTATGGACCCTTCAGAACTTGGCAAAGTACTTCTTGAATCTCTCAAAGCAGTTGGTCTACGGTGAAGGCCATTAACCGATATCTACTGTAGAGGTCATGGCAGAAGAGTCGGCGTTTAACCCCGCTGTCTTGGAAGGATATTATTCAAATGATTTTGAGATTGATTTTTCATGGATGAAAAAGCCAACACAGCACCAATTTCGTTGGCGTGGATTGAACAATCGTTGGCAATCTTCACCTCGGAGAGTGCGAAACACAACCACATTGAACAAAGCATTTGGAAAAACGATTCCTACGGATGTCTATGTTTCAACATCATCGTGGTTGAATCCTGTAGAATTGCCACGCCTCAATGACACCGAATCTTCCGCCCCCATTCTCTTGGACCATTGGGTAGTATTCGATATTGATGTCCCTCCGTTCTCTCAAAAAACAATGGAAGTTGCTCGAATGCATGCTGTTCGCCTCCATCAATGGATGAAACAGAAATCTGACTATGAGTTCTCACATGTTACTTTTTCAGGGAGTAAAGGATTTCACCTGTTTTACCACGACCTCCAAAGGGAAAAGTTTCAGATTGCCGACCCGAGACTGCGAGAAGTATCTGTGCAAACATCCAGAAAAGAATTGCTTGAACAAGTTGTTCAGGCTGGCCATCCTGTTGACACAAAAATAACCGCAGATACTCGCCGTATTATCCGCTTACCTGGAACAGTTCATGGTAAAACAGGATGGTTTTGCACAATTATTACACTTGAACAACTTCAACAACCATTCCACAAATGGATGAATACTCTCAAACGCCACGATACTGCAATCAAAATGCCAAAGAAAAGTAAGGTGAAAAAATCGTTATTCACAAGAAAAAGAAAACCATCGCATGTGGAACCTGAAAAGCAAGCAAGCATCGAAGTAAGTACTCACGTACCTGGGACGAAGAATCGTTCTGCGCTTTTGGAATGGTTGCCAAAAAGTTGGGGAAAACCTCGAGAAGCTGTCGAAAAAGCCCTTGAATTTTGTACGCTTCATTCACTGGGTGCTACCGCCTTTTGGACAGATGGTGAACGTACATTAATGCTGACTCCAAGGGCAATCCCTCGTGAACAACTAATCAAGATAGCAAAGAAAAGTGGCTTTCTAAATTTGAAAAATGAGATTGAAAAAAATGAACATGCATGGATTCGAATCTCTGGTGAATTCGGAGAATACAGTGGATGGCAGGGGGACTTAATTCCAATCAATGTACTCGCTCAAGAGACAAACTCAGATTGCAACTGGCCTTGGTCTCAATCTCATTTGCAACTCGCTGAAAACATGGGCTTAGCAATTCAAAAAGACGACTCTGAAAGTTCAGGAAAAGAACAACCTTCGATTCGGATAGTACAAAGAAAATAAATTTGATTTGTAAAAATGATTATATGACTCCTAAAGGAGTTTAGATTGTTTCCACCGGAGCCTCGGCAATGACGGATGCACTCGTGCGAATGAAATCATCAGCTGTTGGCGCATGGAAACAGCGCCAACAGCAACAATAACAGGTGTAATAATGAATAAATTCACTGCTGTTATTTTCGTCATTAGCACTATTTTGGCTGGTGTTTTTGCCTTGTCAATGGATGATTCTAGCGATGAAACTTTCATTCCTACTCAAGCCACGATTGGTGACCAAACAACATATGATGAAACCTATTCATCGTTTTACACCTGCACAGCTAATATCCATTTCACCTATTCAGCAACTGAGGATAATATCAGCCATACTGGAACTGTAATAGGTTCAATGGAAAGTAGTCAATCTTGTATTGACGAAATCCAGAGCAGTTATCCAATTGCTTCAACAATCACAATCTATTATTCCAATCTCGACAACACTGTCTATCAATTCCAACAATCCGGCCAAGATATCTCTGAGAACTTATTGTATAGTTGCTGTTCTGGCTTCTTTGGCCTAATATCATTGATTAGTCTCGTGATGACTTTTTCCATGGGGACCAAAGGAAGCGCTTCACCGACAGGTGGCCTAACTGGTAGGGTCAATAACTTAGGAGCAACTTCGACGGACGCTAACCAAGGGAATTCAAAACACTTCCAAACATTACCATCCCAGCAAGGGATGGGTCAGAATAAATCAGAGAAACGAAGAAAACGGTGGAAAGATGGTACGATGCCACCTGGACGAATACGAAATTATGATTCCATTATCCATCGTTTAAATCTCAAAAATGGAATCAAATCTCGGGGATTGACCAGCATCGATGAAGCAAAAGCATATGTCAACTCATTTGGAATAATGAACCAACAAGAAACTGAAAGATTCTTTGCTAATAGCCATGTAACAAGCACTTTGGGCCTCTCACAATCTACCCAAATCATTCAAAATATTTCGATACAAGATTCGGTCGTAATGGGTAATCCCGCAAGTGAATTCAATTCATCTCCATCTCAAGAAAGCCCCAGTAAAGATTTCTGGTCGAGAGAGAGTATTTCAACGACACAAGCAAAATCATCGGATGGAACATGTGGCCATTCCGGCTGTTCTTCATCGGTAGACTCTTTTGATTTCCGTTGTTTTGATTGCAGAAAAAGATTCTGTAGCACCCACCGTGGCAAAACATTCCAATGTTCATCTTGTGCAAATTGATTCTACAAGAAGACATTTTTCTTATGGAGTCCCATTTTAGGACTGAGGCCACGCTGCAAGATTGATTGAAGCAATTCCTTTCCTTCATCATTGTGCATATAGGTTATTTGTCCAGGACTAACATGGATGGTCCAATGTTTGAGAAAAACTTCTGCTCGCTCTTTACTTGAGGCTAATTTTGACGGAACTGAATGATACATCTGAACAACGCTTACCTCTTTACGAAGGTATTTGGCAATGATTTCTGGCATCAATTTGGATACCCAATTATCCTGCATGAATTGGGACGAGCGGGTGATGACATACCGTGGTTTATTGAGCGAACCAAGTATTTGTTCAAGTGAATCGCTGAACAATTCAGCTTCTTCTGGTGTCGAATGGTGCAAATGATAACGCAACCACCCTCCGCCTCGCTCTCCACCTTGAGCAGAGCAATGTTTCGTCATCTCTCCTAATTCATTAAAGGCGCCAACTATCGCTTCGGAAATGGCCAAAGTCAGAGATTCATCGGTCCACATTTCTTGTTTTGTTCCCCAACGAAAGCCTCCAGAGAAACCGGAAGGTGGTTTGGCTTCAACTGCTGGGCGAGACTCCGTTCCAAACGGTTGACCGATACCCCACAACTCTCGAGTGCGTTCTCTATTTCTTGCTCGTCGCATCATTTCATCATTGAACAAAGCCCTTCCTTCACTTATTCCTTCAGGTCGTACATCGTTGAATGCTGCATGGACATGCCCCACACCTTTCTCGATTGTTCCATCATCGCAAACACCATACAATTGCTTGTGCTTTTGCTTGAAACGTTCGTAATCATCAAATCCTTTGGTAAATTCTTCTGCAATGCAAATGATATCCCAATTATTGGCAACTTTTTCAGGCCAATGTTTGTCAATTCTGATAGAACGTCCACGAAGTTGATTGATGCTGATACTTGTCGTTACAGAGGTCATATCGATTAACACATTGATACGAGAAGCATCCCATCCTTCTCCAAGTAATCCTCTGGTCCCTACTAAACATCGAGTAAAACCCTCCTGGAAAAATTCAGTAATCATCAATGAATAATATCGAGGTATCCAATCCTTACCCTTTCCATGAATTTCATGATATCCCTCATGGGGATGGTCTTCGAGTCGAATATCAAGTTCTCGTTCAGCAACCCAAATTTCTGCTTTAGCAATAAACCGTTCATACAAATCATCATCGACAAGTACTGTACTTCCTGTCATCAAAATAGGGTCAAGGTAATCTCCTGCAGGATGATTGACTAAAGAACGTAAAACTGAAATTGCGCCTCCTGCTTCTTCATCTAAAATACCTTCAACAAGTGTTGTGGCTGAAGTTTTCTCATAATCGGTAACAATTACTACACGTATGTCTTTTCCTAGTGCTTGCATCTCTACGGCGATTATCTCATTCACAGCCGCGGTTTTTGCTGATGCATATGCCATCACCCGACCAACTGGTGAAGCACATGCTCGAGAGCCGGTTTCAGTAATCATTACGCCAAGCATTCGCAGACGAGCAACAACTGATTCTGCAAGTTCATGGTCTTCTTTCTTGATTGAACGTCGTAAACCATGCCGAACATAACGTGATAGTACATTACGGAGAACACTTATTCTAGTGAATGATTCATCGTTTTCGTACATCGGAAGTTCTGGAACTCCAGCCGGTAGAACTTTCAAACTCATTTGTAAAAAGCGACGGGCATCAATGGTGAAGGCAGGATATCTGCGTTCATATTGATCCCAAGAAAGGGTTTCCCCATTAGGGGATTTTCGCTCTCGCAATTCATTTTGAAGCCAACTATCAAGGTCAGGTGTACGCTCCTCATCCTCGCCATAATTGGTTTCCCGTAATTCACTAAGTAGAGTTTCAAACTCTTGGTCAACTCCTGCAATGTATTGCAATTCATGGCTCGCAGGCCTAACAAAATAGCACAGGTCCTGGTATGGAGCAAGATTAGAATCTCGAACTAAGGCAGGAACTGGTACACTATAATCGACGGGCCCAAAGAAATCCTCATAGCGTTTTACATCGGCTTCCTTAAATCCACTGTCACCAGGTGGAGTGGCTGTTAATCCCAAGACTATTGGGTCATCAAACATCTCACGGACTTCCGAAAGTACTCGTCCCCAATGATGCATCAAATGATGGCATTCATCCAAAATAATCAATCCGATTCCAACATCTTTGAGTCGGAGAAGGTTTTCTTTAGCACTTTCATGTAAAGTCCATAATGCATTTCCATGTTCAGCAAATTCATCTCTAACTTTCTTTCTATAAGTCGAGAGACGTTTCGTATAATAGTCAATATTTCTCTGTTGTAAATCTTTTTGCCAAGAATTAGCCTCTTCATGGTCTGATGCTTCACCATCTTCGATGAGTTTCTCTGCCCATAATTCGATGGCAACTTGGTCAAGGTCTTCGCCACCTTTTCGAGGCATCGTCACTGATTGGTATGTCAAAGAAGTCAGTAATCCCGGTTTTTGTGGGTCGGTGCTAATGAATTCATCTTTACCATCTAGGTCAAAGAGAGAAGTTCGTGCTGCCCATTGTGCTTGAATTGCAGAATTCGGTGACAATACGAGGGTCGGTTTTCGAACCAAATCCGCCCACACATATAATCCGAGAACTGTTTTTCCAGAGCCTGGAGGGGCTACAATGTGCAATCTCTTCTTGCCTAGTTCAAGCTGAGGGACGATGACGGAACTTGCTGCAACTTGTGAAGGGCGTAATTTTCCAGAAAAACGAATAGCGCCAAAATCAGGTAAATCGCCCATGCCCAAGTCCCCTCGGCATCAACGCGGCGGACCTCTTTTTGGACCTGCAGGGCCGCCTTTCGGTGGACCGCCTTTCGATGGACCTGGTGGACCGCTCTTCTTTGGTGGACCGCCTTTCGATGGACCTGGTGGGCCGCTCTTCTTTGGTGGACCACCTTTCGATGGACCTGGTGGGCCGCTCTTCTTTGGTGGACCACCTTTCGATGGACCTGGTGGGCCGCTCTTCTTTGGTGGACCACCTTTCG
>JABJFI010000079.1 GCA_018662825.1 Methanobacteriota archaeon
AAGACACCGTAAGAGGCGTTCCTGTGGCAATGAAAGCCCGCTTGACATGGACTTAGCCAACACACCGTTGGTTTCTAAGGGAATCCCTCAATGCATCAATACATTCTGAGTGAGAACCACTTCAGGTATGGCTCCTAGACTCTGTTCAATATTACGATTTCTTTGGCGACCTTGGCTCGAATAAATGCCAACCAATGGGTTGCCTTATTTGGTTGGGCATGAAGGCAACATCATGCCTGTGACACTGTCTTCGGTTGATTTTCCGAAGAAGCCGGGGGTATATTTGTTCAAATCAGCGAAGGACAAAGTACTGTATGTTGGTAAAGCAACTCGTCTGAATGAGAGAATACGTTCGTATTTTGCTGTAAATCCAGACCGTCAAATGATTCCGGAATTAATTCGTAAATCCGAGAGTGTTGAATGCATGGTGACGCCATCTCCTGAAGAGGCTTTAATCCTTGAACGTGAATTGATTCGTCAGCATAAACCGCGCTACAATTCGATGCTCAAAGATGACAAATCATATCCATTTTTAGTACTGACCGATGAAGAATTTCCTCGAATCATGTACACTCGTCATCCACCTAAGGGAAGTTCTCGTTGGGGGCCTTTTCCGAATGTTGGTGCTGCAAAACAAGTGATGCAATTACTGCGCCGGCAATTTGGAATTCGTGATTGTAAAGAATTACTCCCGCAAGGTTGTCTTTCCATGCACATTGGATTATGCTCAGGTCCATGTATTTCTGGTGAAGGGTATGGACAAAGCGTAGATGCGGCGAAGCGTATTTTGAATGGAGATGCGGTCGAATTGTTAGAGGAATTTGCCGTACAAATGGATGCCGCATCACTTGAGATGCAATTTGAAAAAGCAGCACAAAGCCGAGATATGATTCGGGCAATTAGGGCGACTACTGGACAACATGTCGTTTCAAGCAAAGTCTATCGAGATTGTGATGCTATAGGCATTGCTGAACAGGGAGACCTTGCTGCTTTGGTGGTGATTCATGCTAACAATGGTGTTGTACAAGGCCAAGAAGTGTGGCCAATGTTACACAGAGGAGACCGAAGTGAAACCGTATCAATGTTCATTTCTGAACACTATGCAAATCGTGCCCCTCCACGACTCTTACTGATACCAGAATTGCTTGAAGATGGAACCGAACAATGGCTTACTTCTCGACGAGGTTCAAAGGTTGAAGTAAGAATTCCAGTCCGAGGTGATTTGGTTACCTTGCAAACACTTGCGCAGCAAAATGCTGAGATTCAGATCGTACGTTTGACCAATAGAACAAGTGGTTCGCTTGAGCAAAGAGCTGCTGATGAAGGGGCTGCTGTTCTTGGAATGGAACAACTCGACCATTTTGTCTGTTTTGATATGGCTCAACTCTTAGGTGATGAACGAGTTGGAGCAAGTGTGACGTTTAGAAACGGTCGTCCAACGAAAAAAGAATACCGTAAATACACGGTGAAGGGAGATGCAATGGATGATTTGCGAATGATGCGGGAGGTTGTAGAACGTTGGTTAAAACGCCAAGATGAATGGCCCGACCTTGTCCTCATCGATGGGGGTGAAACGCACCTCTCAACGATTTCTAACTTACTTGATGAACACGGTCTTCAAGGCCGGTTTGAACTCGCTGCTTTAGCAAAAAGAGAAGAAACGATTTATCGAAATGACAAGCACCCCATCGTTCTAGACCGAAAAGGAAGAGTCATGGTTCATGCACGTGATGAGGCGCATCGTTTTGTCAATACATTCCATAGAAAACGACGAAGCAGAAGCCGTCTTCAAGACCCATTGGAAGCAATCGAAGGTCTTGGTGCAAAAAAGATGCAGAATTTACTGCGCCATTTTGGAGGACGTCAAGGCATTGCTCATGCATCGCTTCAAGATTTGAAAACAGTTCCAGGCATCGGCCCATCACTAGCCCAACGTATTCATGATGTAATGCAGTAATAATCAATCAAATGGGTCGTCATGCATCTCAGCCTGCTGAACTGCACTGATTCCATGTCCCGAGCGTGGGGGCAAACCCGGTATCGCTTCTTCTGAATAATCTTTGAGTACCTCCATATCACCATGTATGCCCTTACTATGGAATCCTGACAAATCTGCAAACTCGTTTTGATTGATACTCACTTTATCCGCAGAACGAATCTTTGAATAATTTTTCCGTGCTCGTTTCTTAGCACGCTTTTTCCTAAATCGCCTTACTCCGAGAATTATGAGGATTCCAAAGATGGCCATATATTTCCATAAAAAGATGAAAAAGAAGTACCATGTTATTTGCACTCGGAAAGATATCGTGTCTTCAAATTCCCCATAAGGAACATTATAGATAATTTCTTGTCGGCCATCAACTTGGTCAAATAAAATATAACCGCCTGATGATTCTAAATCGATTAAACGAATTCCTTTTGGAAGGTGTATTGTAAGTGGTCCATTCAGTGAATAATTGAAATCTTCATTCATAAAACCGAACGCTATAGGGATGTTGATAGGGTCGACAGAAGGGTCATCTGGAGGTGTAGTTATGCCCGATAATGAGACTACTCCATTCATCATAACCCCGCTAAAGGATTGCATCATAGCAGCCATAGGCCAGAGTAATGTTTGGCGAATCGCACTGGTTGTTAGAGAGAATTCAGTACTGGTAAAATCGCCAGAAAACATTGAGCCCATATCTCCATCAACTGATAATTTAAACTTGACTTTCGGAATTTTCATCGAAAGAGAAATCCCCTCCTCATCAGAAACAACTAGATCTGGCGGGCCGATATTTTCCAAATCGAAACTGATTCCAAAGGCACTCATATCAACTGTTTTGAATTTGGAATTTTCCATTGAAGTCAAATATTCAACCGATTGATGAACAAAATCGGTTAACACTTCTCCAACTCTAGTGACAAAATCTTGAAGCCCTTGGCTGGAAAAAATGAAAATAATGCTTTCATTACATATTTCAAGGTCAAGTGGATTATCGGGGTCAAACTCACAAAGGAATCCAAGGTCAATCGTTTTATTATAAGGTGATTCAAGACGGCTAGAAAGGTCTACACCTAATCTGATTAAATCTGATGGGATTGCGGCCATTGAAATACTATGCTCACCATATTCTGGCATATACTTTTGAGGAATCCCAATTCTGTGCATGGTTACTGATGCATCGAGGCCGAATTCAAAGGCAACAGAACGGTCCCATTCATTAAATCGGAAGGACATGGCGTCCATGTTAATGCTGTTGATTACACAGGTTGATTGATTTGACAAGCAAGCAGGTTCCTCCATGTTCTCGCCATATATTTCGCTTCGCCAGTTATATTTGGAGATTCCAGCAAAAGAGATATTCATTTGGTCGTCACCATAAAGAGAATTTTTGAGAGTAATACGGTCGAGTTCATCTTTGGTCTGAATCCAGGTAGGGAGAATAATTTCTAACGTCAATTCACTTGGGGGCAGACCACTTGGAATAATGGCAGATAGATAACTGCTATCCAGCGAAGTTTCTATTTCAATGCCAGCATCCATCACTCGCCTGAAATCTTGATTTGTAGTTACATTTAGGAATTCTCCGACAGTCTCATGGTTGTTATTTTCTTTCAAAATATCCAGCAACCGCATAGAAAACGGTTCACTTGTGGTTCGAAGATAAATGGGGTTTTCATATGACATTGCACTTGGTCCCTTCAAGCAATAATTGAGTGGTTCAGTTGGAGGGACGACTTCGGTGCATCCAGTCGTACCTCGGTGAGTGAAATTGAGACCTCCTGGCGAGCCAACAAGTCCTTCAGCAACAGAATCTGAAACCCATGCCATTTCATTCATCTCAATGGTTTCCATTCCCGCCACTGTCGATGATACCCCTTCTGCAATTGCATCAATTGGGAATTGGCTCGTAATGTTTGACAAGTCGACAATTCCATTGTGATAAGCAAGGCGGATGCCATCGGATGTAACTTGTTTCATCACAGCTCGGTCAGCGACACTCATCATTGAAATCCCCCAATCATTCATCGTTGTCTCATCGAGATAATGAAGTGCAACTGCAAAATCAAGTGTCGCTGCAGATTCGTCGCGTAAATCGAGTTGGATTTTGAAATCAAGTGCTTTTTCATTTGCTGGAATAGAAACTGTAGTCGTATCGCTTCTGTTTCTATGCATCATTTCAACTTCAATCGGTAATTGCAAATTATTATCGCTTACCCCAGCATTTCTGTGGTCGATTTCCCACTCAGCTGCGAAATATGCTGGAGGCCCTGCTCGAGCAGCACGTGTGCCATTAGCATCAACACTTTTGATTGTAGCATATGGAGGTGGGTTGAATGAATAAGAGGCTTTGTGGCCTGGCAATCCGACCAAATCGAACATTGTCGTGACTTCGGTACCCATGACCAAGAGGCCTTGGTAGGCTCTTTCCAAATCTAAATCAGAGTTTGAAACCAAATTGAAGGAATCTTGTGAAATCGAAATAGTAACCTGACTTTTGAGGCAAATAGGTGGTTCAAACGCATTGTTAACGGATGCACCTTCATCGAAAGCATCGGTTGTGGGGTCGGTTGAACAAGCAATAGTTGTACCAGCATTCGTGTATGTGTCAAAATATCCAGTGCTTGTGGTTGCATCTCCAAATCCTGATTCAACTGAATCCTTGATGGCTTTATCAATCTCGGCAATGAGTTTATCTCGTACCTTGACATTTGGCGCAATCTCTCTATCGAATTGGTCGCGAATCATGTCTGCGGGAGCACCGTCATCGGGGCCAATACCGTCGGCTGCTAGTGCTGTTGCGATGAATGGTATGTCATTTAGGCCAAGTGCTTCTCGGTTGAATTCACGAAGTGCCCATACAAGTTCAAGGTCTATTGTAGAGGTATCTTGTAAGGTGAAATCATATGTTCCTTCAATCCAATCTTGCCTAAAAGGCGTCATGTCTTCACTGCCATCATATTCATCACAGGTACCCTGGCAAGAAGTCATATTTGCAGCAGATGCAAAAGGTGCATAGAGATGTAAAGTCATCAGCAAGACTAACAAGATTGAGATTGAATTGCCCCTTACTGTCCGTTGCCCGCGACCACCCGACATGGACAGAGGTTGCCACGCCATGTTGAAAGTCATTACTCTCCTCGCGGATATAATGGCCGATTCTAATCACCTATCGGCAAATGTAAATGTCGTAATTTGTTTTCAAGAATATGGGGGACGTGTACATCGTTTTCTCCAAGAATATGGCCTTCTTGAAACGGCTTGGAAGCCAAAATCAATCGGAAAAAGTCTCGCTCTGCCATTCAACGAACAAATAAACAAGAAAGATATTGAAAAAGCGCTTCATTTAGCCTTTGATTTTGAAATTCAAATCGATTGCATTGAACTTGAAAAATCTGAAACTTCAAACAATCCGCATGCAAGATTAAATCGTGTGATAATTGCATGGCTCTCAAACAGGCGAATACTTGAAAATGAAAGAGATAAATATCTTTCCGACCTCCCTAAAAAATGGCAGTTACTTGGAGATTTCGTGGTCCTTCCAGAAACCGCATTCACCTCGGATTCATGGTCGAGCCTCTTTGGCCAAATCGCTTCAGCAGACCTTCTGGCTTTCTGGCAAGAAGTATCTCACGCACTCGGTGGAGTCCGACTCGCTCGTCAACATCCAATCGCAAAGGATACGCATCGTACATCACAAACTGAATTGTTGCTCGGAGAGAATGGTTGGGTAGAATTTTTGGACCATGGTATACAATTTGGATTCGATGCTACAAAGGTCATGTTTTCATCAGGAAATGTGACAGAAAGACGGCGAATTGGCATGATTGACATGAAAGGGGAAGTCGTTGTGGATGCCTATGCAGGTGTCGGTTACTATACCCTTCACATGGCGTTACGAAGCAAAGCCAAACATATCCATGCTTGCGAGATAAATTCAGATTCAATTTCAGGATTATCTTGGGCTCAAGAAGCAAATGGATTAGAGGATTCTATTACCATTCATCCTGGCGATAATCAAGAAACTTTACCAAAACTCTACGGTATAGCAGATCGATGTCATTTGGGGCTTTTACCTACATCGGAAGCGGTTTGGAAACATTCAATTCATTGCCTCAAACCAAAAGGCGGATGGTTACATATTCACATGAATGTCCATAAAAACAACCTCGAAGAGTGGACATCAAAGACGCTTGAGATGCTAAAGAAATATGCCAAATCACATGGTCGAGATTGGCAGATAAAAGCCGCACACCTTGAACGCGTCAAATGGTTCTCACCACATGTATGGCATGTAGTTCTCGATGTTGAATGCAAAGAACATATTTGAGAGGATTTACTTCATCTACGCGCCATCATCCAACAAAACTGCATCGAGAGAAACTTGTTTATTCTGTTCCTCAAGCCTAAGCGGTGGGTCGATTCGAGCAAACATCCATCCAGCGAGAACTACGACCATTCCAATCAAGAATGTGCCGGTAAACAAAACCGCATATGCGTCTTCAATCCAAGCGAAAAAACCTGTTTTTTCATCAGAATCTAGCGGGCCAAAACGGAGTGTTCCATCCGGGTCTGAAGCGCCGACCATCTGCACAGAAAGAATCTCTACTTCCTCGAGAGGGCGTCCTGCTGATGAGGCTGGGTTTTGAATATCCTCATCACCAGTAGGGTCATCTGTTGTCGGTACTGTTGCAATTGCACGAATATGCGTCATGCCGTCTCGAACAATTCCAAAGGTTGCATAACCTCCATCATCTCGATTTTCTGGGTCAAGATTGTGAGCTTCAGTTTCTGCAATGTACCATTGTGAGTCTGCAGAATCTTCTTCTTGACTTCGTGCCATTCCAATGGCGCCATCAACATGCGAGAGATTGTCATTGTGTTCAAGAGGAATCGTTGTACCTGTTCCGCCGCTTCCACATTCAAAACTCGTTGCAGGATACGCGCCAAGGAGAGATTTACAGGTTGGGTCACCCGCTTGAGTAACAAAATCATCGATGACTCGGTGGAAGAAAATACCATCATAAATTCCTGATTCGACATTCTTAATCATGTTCGCAGTGGTAATCGGTGCCCATTGTTCAAATAATTCAAGCGTGATGGTTCCAGATACTCGTGTTGCAAATAATGTTGGAGCATATGAGACCTTAATTTCAAAAATTGCATTACCTTGGTAAGTTTCCTTCATCGGTGTGTCTTCTTCAACTGGACCATCGGTCCACAAACTTGGGTCAATGCCTACTGAACGCCAAGATGGTTGTTCATCGGCTACCGCAGTGCCAACTGTTCCACAACTCATCAAGAGCAAATTGAGGACTAGAAGAGTTGCCAACCGTCCTTTCATGATACGCCGAGGGAGCACCCCCCCATGAATCGCTCGCTTGTTGTTCAATGATTTTGGTTTCTCTTCTATCGGTTTTTGCCATTGTTTCTGCAAGAAGGGCTTGAACGATGAAGCGTCATGCTCTTGACGGTCAATGTATTGGAAGGAACATGGCTGGAGGCTCCGATACCGATATTGAGGCAGTCCTCGATGCCGTTCTCATCGCTGAACCGAAGCCAATCATTCTTGATTTTGAGCCGGAAGGGGAAGGGCGGCGACAGTTGAATTATTCAGCGGTCTCGACAGTTGCGGTTGCCATCGTGTTCTTACTTCTAGCAATGGTTTTTGGTGAATCGTTGATGAATGCTACAAAAGAGGAAGATTTTAACGGCGATTGGTGGGATACTCCGCTTCAACAGCGCCATGCAATGGATTTACCCATGAACACATCGCGTGCTCAATTACCAGTGGATGGAATCTACGAGGCACTCCCCTATACCGAACATTTCATCGAAGTTGAATTGCCTGCAAGTGAACAGGATGTTGGTTTCCCTGGCCCCGCGCTTATGCATGTTGCTCTATGGTTACCGGATGTTCCTGAAGATACAAAAATCCCAGTGATTATGACAATTCACCCGTACTATGATTTTGGTGGAGAAGGGATGCCAGGTATCGGTGATGACTCATCTCCAAACACGGTTCCAGATGGCGGTGTTGGAAAATGGGTCTATGACACATTCCTCCCTCATGGTTATGCCTTCGCACAGGCTTCGACGTTTGGTACTGGTGAATCAACACATTGTCAAGACGTTAAGGGCCTTGGAGAACAAGTTGGTATTCAAGCGGTTACAGATTGGCTTGGACAACAGAATTGGTCAAATGGGAATGTTGGTTTAATGGGCAAATCTTACGCAGGTACCACAAATTGGGAAGCCGCTCAAAATCCTTCTGAACATCTAAAAACCATCGTTCCAATCTCAGGCTCTATTGGCGTTCAAGAGATGTTCTACCGAAACGGTTCATCCGAAGCCAGAGCAATGGGCTACGATGCAGCCTATCAGGCCGCAACTACCGATTTAACTTCTGACGATATGCGAATGTGCAGTGATGATTTGGTAGGCCCACTTAACCCATGGAGTACATGGGGGTGGGCGGAATTCGGAGGAGCAGATTGGTCGGATTATTGGGATGAACGCCGCCACTTACCCGATGTTCTTGCAAATTACAAAGGTAGCGTCTACTTAGTGTGGGGGCTCCAAGATTGGAATGTTGACCCTTATCACGCATATCCAACCTACCAATTGTTACTAGATGCCGGAATAAATGCGCGAGCAATTTCTGGACAATGGGCTCACAATTATCCGGATCAACCAGACCGCCATAGTGAACTTTCCACGGGTTATGGGAAAGAGGCTTATCCTAACATGAGTCGTATGGACTGGGCTGTTGAACTCTATGGATGGTTCAATTATTATCTCAAAGATATCGGGGAAGAACCCGAACCTATGGTACAAATTCAAACCAATGATGGTCGATGGCACGTAGAGGAGACATGGCCTCCTTCTGATGTCAATTTGTTACTTCAAGACCTCTCAAATGATTGGACTGGAGCATCTGGTACCGTCAATGGTTTTGGCTCATCCGTTTCGATGACCAGTTCAACTTTTGAAAATGAAACCCATATCTCCGGTTTACCAACTTTGCATTTGGAAGTTAGTACTCTAGGCTGTAACGGTGGCCAGATTTTTGCAACTATGTATGATGATACTGCAAATCTAAGACTTGGCCATGCGACCATGGATATCCGATATCGTGATGGTGGCTATGAAGCAAAACCTGCTACCCCAGCAAGCAGTTACACGATGCTGATGGAATTCAATCCATTGAATGTCATCCTACCTGCTGGTCATGCACTCCGCATCGAATTAACTGAAACAGGTGAAGATTATCTTCCTGGCCCTTGCGCATCAAATATTATTGGAGGATTGAGCGTATCTGGTGGAATTATTGGATTACCTCTCATAGAGCGTCCTGTAGATGACAATCGATGGTTTTTAACTCCTACATGGTGGGAGCAACAACCGATACCTGAATGAAGGTTGAAGACTGTAGTTTCTACTCGCATTCTGTAAGAATACTAAAGACTCCTCACATAATCGCAGAAACATGGGAACACCAAATGTTGACGATATTGGTGCAACTTTGTTTCAAGAATTAGAAAGTATTGGCCCTGTTCTTGGCCCAATAATGCTTCTTCTTTCGTTATTCTTGATATTTAGAGGTCATGAAAAATTGCAATTTGCTGCAGCTATTACCGGTGCAGGGATTGGTTATACCCTCACTGGTTTTGTCTATGAGCAATTAATTTCGAATAATGTTCCTGTTCGCCAAGACCAGACAATTTATGTCATGGGTGTATTGATTGTCATCTGCGCCTCAATTATGGCAGCAACTGTTCAAATGAGTATTCGTTTGATGGCTGGATTCTTCATCTACATTAGTTTCAGTGGACTGTTTGTCTTTTTGAATGAAAATGGATACGAGGTAGTTGATAGTCAAGCCATTACTGGCGGCATGGCAATTGTCGCCTTTTTCGCCGTTCGCTTAATACGCAATATCTTACCAATTCTCGTCTCTTCGTTAATGGGGGCATTGGGATTAATGGGCGCAGTTCTTTTGATCACAGGGGAGCCTTTGACAATGCTTAGTCCTACAAATAGTTCCACAGTTATGATGGTTTGTGTATTGTTTTTGCTCAGTTTTGCGTGGCAATATACCGATATCAGGAGAAAGAAAAAGAAGGAACGTGCCGAAATGAATCCAGAAATTCCAGAGATGCAGCATGTTGCTCGAGGAAATAATCAAGTTCAAGCACGACGACGACGGGCTGGAGACTTACCAGATTTGAGAGATTTATCTTAACTGGAGAACAAATGTTTCATTCATCGTAGGGTTGCCAATCATCTTGGCCTTCTTCACGATACCACCAGTAACCATCTTCATCTTCAAACCACTCAACACCGTCTTCATCGACTGAATAGCCATCCAAATCTTCTTCTTCATCCTCTGCATTCGGATCAACCAAACCAGATTCTTTTGAGATTTGTTGCTTGAGTTGTTCTAATTCCTCTTCTTCATCACCAAAAGCACGGTTTTCCTTTGCAACCTCTGCTTCATGGTCCCCTTTCCGAATCGCATCATCGGATTCTGCAAAGAAGTCATCAGCCATTCTCGATTTGAATTCATCAAATTCATCACGTCCATAACTTCCGACAAATTCGTCGCCCTTAGATTGCATTAGTTCATCGAGGTTTTTCCTCTTGCCGAGTTTTAATTCAGGAGCATCTGGGACGGCACCCGAGTAAAACGAATCCTCATCTTCAGATAATTTACCAAATGAACGGTTTTCTGGGTCAACTTCTTCAATGGATTCGATAATTAAATCGTGTTCTTCTTCATCGATGTTCTCTTGTTCATAATTCTCACCAACGATATTGACGAGTTTTTGGAGTGTACGAGCAAGTTTGCGGTCATCGTCCTCATGCTCATTTACAAGTTTGTCAACTTGTTTCAAAAGACGCTCATATGGCGTTCCTGTAAGAGCGCCGATGAATCGACCGAACCCTCCCTTCTTCTTCGCCATGAGCGGATGATGGTGTGACCCTCTTCAAAGGTTTTCTCCCAACCTGTTCCGCTGACTTCATTCATCAAGAGCGACTCGCACAACCGATTGCGATGGTGGAACCATGGTTGGAGGAACTCATGGTAACCTACAACCAAGAGTCTTTTCACAGCCGAGAATCCTATACTGCACAGATCCATTTACCCGGGCATTTGTTTGAAGAACTGGTGTGGTGGGCTTTGCAAGCACTACCGGATGAAATTCTTGTCGGAATGGATATCGATGCAGACGCGCCTCATCTTCTCGAGGTTGAAACATTGTTCAAAAGTTCAGAGCATACCGAGGGCTTGTTTCAAGGTCAAGGATTTATCATCGGAGAAGCCCACATTGTTAACAGAGGGAACTCCTATTCCGTCCATCACTTGCCAGAAGACTGGACTGATGATATGTTTTCAACTTCACGCGGCTCACGGGCTGGCCGTTTCACCCACTGGCTTCACACACACCCGAATGCTCCTGCAATTCCCAGCAATGCTGATGCTGATGCTGCCCAAGAAACCCCTGGTGTAGACATGATTCTTGGTCTTCGTTTTTCGCCAGAAGGCCCACTTCCTTGGTTTGATGATGTAGAAGGTGTACGACGTCGTGTTGGAACTGAAGCCAAGCCTACACCAAGTAAAAGCCGCCGCAGGTCATTCTTTTCACGACAGAATTTAACGGTCTTAGGTGTGGCACCAAGCGGTCATAAGATTCACGAAATACAGTTGATTGCATTTCGAAAAAACGGACTTGGCATCAATGTAATCTTGGTTGATAAAGACGGGTTTCCCTTTGGTTGGAAGGAACTACAAGAAAAATTCAACCAATAGTGATGCATAGAGTTCCTCAAGGCGGTCGGGATTCACGCCAAGGTCACTTATACCCAATCGTGATTGTGAATGCAACTCAAGGCTGCATGTGTCATCATCAAGCGCTGAAACCAAAACGAATACATCATCGGGAAAACGCCAAAACGATGTTCGTTCCACAAAATGAACATAATGAATACCAACTCCATTCAAAGGCCCGTCTTCGACCAATATATCTGCATCTGCATTTTCGATATACTGTTCAACTTTCAGCCACATTTCAGTCGATGAAAGATTGACCGTCAAGGTATATTCCCCATCCATTCGATACGTAGCATCGCCTCCAAGATGGGCACAATTGGCACTGTCCTCAGGACAAGAAGTTGGCATTGAATTGATATGTTCATCTGGTGCGCCAACTGCAATCCACGCCTGACATAAGAGCCAAGGGGAACACAACAGAGCAACTAGTATGATTCCTTTCTTTTGACGTGAAGTAAATTCCATTAAAACCCCTCAATATTCATGAAGACGGGTCCATTCTTCACCGATTCGCTGGTAAATGATTGGCGTACCAGTTGGTACTTCAAGTGAAAGAACTTCTTCACGAGAAAGCCCTTCAATATCCATGATGACGCTTCGTAAAGAATTACCATGAGCTGCAACAAAAATGTTCTTCCCAGCATCAAGACTAGGTAATATTGCTGAAGAAAAATACGGCAATGTTCGTTGTGCTGTCAATTCAAGACTTTCGCCGTTTGGGGGCGGAACATCGTAGGAGCGACGCCAGATTTTCACTTGCTCATCTCCAAACTTATCTCGTGTCTCTTGCTTGTTCAAGCCTTGTAGGTCACCATACATTCGCTCATTTAATTCAGATGCCATGTAGACAGGTAAAATCTGTTCCAGAGGCCCATTGGTTTTCGACCAATCAACCAACACAAGTTCTCCGGATTCCGAAGTTTGTTCGACCATTTGAGGAGTTTGAATAACTGGGGTTTTGCCACCGTTATGCTGGCTGAGTGCAAGCATAGCAGTCATCTGAGCACGAATCAAAGTCGAAGTGTGAACTTCATCAATTGCAAGGTGTGCAATTTGCCGCCCACCCTCAACCGCTTCATCAATGCCTTTGGTTGACAAAGGCACATTGACCCATCCGGTAAACAGGTTCGCAGCATTCCACACCGATTGTCCGTGGCGCATGAGAATAAGTAGCGACATGATGGTCCCTCTGTGTCAAGGGCAGCGCCGCTTCTCCATGAACATGGCGGACAAATCAACCGAGAAGAAC
>JABJFI010000050.1 GCA_018662825.1 Methanobacteriota archaeon
GTCAGGAATGTGGGTATTCCGTAAATCGATTTTCAATAACGATGCAATGCGCCCAACCAATGATGGAATGCCTCTTTCAGAAGAAATGAAAATTCTGGCCCGCCGGGTCCTAGGAAAGGACAAAGCCGTGGAAATCTCAGTTCCTTATCGCCCACGAGTGGGAGAGGCTGAAATTCACACATGGGGCGATGGATGGAAGAACTTCAAGTTCCTCTTTGCCCGCCGTATAGGGTTGCATCGAACCCTTACGCCTTGGGGTGGACGTGATTCGAACCCCGATTCACTGAACAAAGATTTACCAGAGCAAAAGAAGTAATTGTTTCATTCAATTTCAATATCTTCAAGTCCTTCAGCAGGCTTTGGCCATTGCATATTGAAACTCTCCATAGTTTCAACTATAATTGATGAAATGATTTCATTGCGGTACTTTTTGCTATTTGCTGGAATGACATACCAGGGAGCATCTTTGGTTGAAGTTCGTTGTATCATGGTCTCAAAAGCATCCTGATATTGCTCCCAATAACCGCGTTCTTTGAGGTCACTAATCTCAAACTTCCAATTTTTTTTAGGCTGATTTAATCGGTCTTCAAGACGCCTCTTTTGTTCATCTTTTGTGATATGAAGAAAGATTTTGATGATAGTTGTACCCTCATCTACAAGCATTTGCTCAAAGTTTCGAATATGAGCATAACGTTTTTCGATTAATTCTGCTGGAGCATAATCGTGAATTTTGACAACCAAAACATCTTCGTAATGGCTTCGGTTGAAGATGACAATTTCTCCATTTGCAGGTACGTGAGGATGAACTCGCCACAAGTAATCGTGAGACAATTCAATCTCAGTAGGGCGTTTGAAAGGTTGGACTTTGAATCCCTGTGGATTTGCTCGTCCAAAGACTGCTCGGATTGTTCCGTCTTTTCCAGCAGTATCAATTGCTTGTAAAACAACTAGGAAGCGATGTTTTTGTTCTGCCCACATCAATTCTTGCAAAGCTCGAATTTGCTTGGTGAGTTTTTTCACTGTCTTTTTTGACACATGTTTGTCAAAATCCTCAGGGGCATCAGTTGGAATATCTGCCAAACTGAACTCTTTTCCGAGAGTGACTCTAAACGGAGAAGTGTCCATGTCCTGTTGGCACAATTCTTAGATTAAAGAAGTTGTGAAGTTTGATTGTTCACACATCATCCCAATCTAAATCAATACCTGCAACTGATTTTTGCTCCGGAGATGGTTCTTGAGTGAACGGCTCCTCTACTTGTTCAAGCATTTCATCTTCGGCCAGAACCTCTTCAGCGCCATCAACAGCCCCACCTTCAAGACTTACCAGTGCTTTACCAGTAGCCGGTTTGGGCGTAGAAGAGAAACCACCAAAGGAATCCCAATTATCAATCATGGCCATTTCTGCCTTCTTTTGTCGTCGTAGTGCAACAACTGCGATGACCACAAGAATGCCGACAAAACCTCCACTTGCAAGAATAAACATCGCTACTCTGCTATCGGTTTCAGATTCTTCGACATACAAGGTAATGCTGAGAATATCGACCATTGGATCATCTCCAGTTCCATCTGTTGCGATAATCTTGAGATTTGGTCGCCCTGCTGCTTCTGGGTTCATTTCTATTGTGCCTTCCCAATAACCATCACCATCATCATCAGTGAGATTGAAGGCCCAAGATTGAACATTGAATACGATTGTTGCTCGAACGCTTTGCGTTGTTCCATCAGGGTCGCTCATCATTACTCGAACAGAGAAGGTGTTTTTCTGTTGTGCAATCAATGTATCAGGCGTAAAAGTAAGGTTAGAGAGTTTGGGAAGGCTAGATTGGATGGTGACATTGGAATGAACTTCATCTGATGCCCCCCGGCTATCTTCGACATACAATGAGAGGTGATGTTGCCCCGGTGCGAGCATGATTGAATCGGTGCTAAGCATCGAAATGACTTCGTAATTTCCTGTGACCAACCATCGTCGCCATTCACGCTTTTCCATATCACCATCAGCATCGGATGACTCTTCTTCTAAAATGACAAATTCACCTGGTGCTACAGATAACAGATTTTGTGGTTGAAGAAGAACTGCAACAGGGTCCGATTGACCAATCGAGATACTGATGAATGTGATTTGTTCTTTATCGGTATCATCAGTTAATGTGATTTTTATTGTGTGTTCTCCTGCTGGAAGATATGAAGTATGGATTTGTGAAGTCGAGACATCGGTCAGCAAAGGCTCATCAAGCAAATTACTTCGAATAGTCATGGTGAAACTATCATTATCATAATCAATCGATTGGCGTGCATCCCATTGAAGCAGATAACTGGAAGAATATGCGTCCCCGTCTACCGGTGTCAAAAGATTTAGTTGTGGGGCTGAAGAGAGAACTTCAATGGTCTTGGACACATTGACTGGGTCATGTATTCCATCGTCAAGGCTCAACGTAATCGTGTGAATGCCGGCACTCAAACGGCCCTCAAACATGAGCCAATCCTCACCTTCAGGGGTTAGTCTCCCATCCAAATCACTGTTCCAAACAACGACAAGATACTCTGAACCGCTGTATGGTTCTGCACCTGCACAATGCCAATCACCTATATCCGGGAAGGTAGAACAAGCAGCATCATAATCGCCAGAAGCGTTTGCTGAGAACCAAATGAGTTCTGCAGAATCATAGGTTTGGGTTGAAAGTGGCGTATCGATAACCGAATGTGGAAGTGAATTTTCAACATCGATGAGCATTGAAGTCACTCGCGTTGCATTGATATGTTCAGGACGGTCATCGACAACTCTCATTTCTATAGAGTGGATGCCTCGTGAAAGGAAACCGGTCCACACTTTACCTGCCTCGGTATTGTTCCACGATAGTTGTCCGTCAAGGTTTGACCAGTATTCGATTTCCAAAGTATCCCCTTCGGGGTCAACGGTTGCAGTTCCATCAAGTGTTACTTCATCTTCACTGGCATTTCCAAGACGGGTTAATGTGAATTCAGGTTCTGGAACTTCATTGTACAATTCAACAGGAATCGTGTATGTTGATGGAGCATTAATGCCATCGGAAGCATAGATTATCAATTCAAAAGTCGAAGGGGGGGTTTCAGCCATTGAAAGATTCATCCAAATCTCTGA
>JABJFI010000047.1 GCA_018662825.1 Methanobacteriota archaeon
AAAACGACATCGGGAAGATCCGATATTCGATCAAATGTTCGAATTGACAGAAGCCGGTAGGCTAGCGTCAAAAGAGGGGGAAATACCTACCATTGTATCAAAGAATATAACACTCTACATGGTTGAAGAAACAGGTGAGTTTTTGCCAATAAAAACCTCATTCGATGGAGAGAAATGGGGTGCGGTTCGCTGGAGGAAAGGAACAGTACCTTCGAACCAAGAGGTCATGAATTGGTTCACTGGAAGGCAGAGGAATGATCGAAAAATCGATCAATCTATTGAAGGTTATTCCACGGAAAAAACAATCAGAAGAGATGATTTCGGTTTAGAAATTAAATCTTGGCCTGCTACGCAAATCAAATCATATCAGTCAGCAAAAGTACCAGGAATTTGGTTCAAGAGGACTCTAGTTGGTTCACCATCAATCAATCTAAAAGAAGTCAACATCGCTTCAACTACCTTCATTAGTTCAATTGGAGAAATTGAATTGGAATCGAATGAGGCATTAGCAGGAACATTAGGAAAAATTGAATTCCGCAACAAATCTTCAAATCCAAGAGCACACAAAGGTATGTTGTCACTCGAAGTATCCGACCATGAACATCGAGATCTCCCAAGTAGATCCAAACCAAAACCGCATCGTGTACAATTCTCAATGGGAGACTACGTCGAAGTTGAAGCACTGCTTAGACCCATACCCACCCTGAAGAAAATCCCCTCTTGGATAGATGACGCAATAGATGAAGCAATGCGAAAATTGCCAGATGGGGCACTCGGCAGAGCTGGAGTTTCTTCAGAAGTGGCCCAACTCAAGAATGCTATTGAAGAGTTGTGGATGGATTCTGAGAATCTCCCGAAAAAATGGATTGAAACTCTCGAGAAGTCCTTAGCAGCACTGTCTCTCGATGCAACATTAGAGCGATATCGAAAGACCGGAGAATGGGAATTACAGTATCGAATAGACGAAGCGGAGGTGTTCATCCTTGCCAACTGAATCCATTACACTCGAAGTTCTTGATCGACCTCTAACAGACTTGGTTACTTGGCTTCCAATCGAGGGGAAGAAGGTAGATTTTGCATCTCTGGCATGGCAAGGAAATACTGAGACATTGATGTGTACACACCCAAAAAACCCCGCAATTCTACAGACCATGATTGACATGATTGCCTCTGCAAAGCATTCTGTGTTGCTCTTCAACTGGATGTTGAATCATCCGGATATTGAGAAGAGTCTCGTTGCAGCGGCGAATCGGTTGAATGGCAGAGTTCATGTTTTGACCACCTTGGGAACAAGTATTTTCAGTCGATATTCTGATGAGGAACAAGCAGAGAAAGACCTCTTAAGGTTGCAAACTCTTGCTGGAAATGGAGTGTATATCCGATTGCATCCTGAATCCCACGCAAAATTCCTGATTGTCGACGATGAATTGTTGATCACATCCGCTAATATCGTCAAAACGTCGCTTGAAGAGAACATTGAGACTGGAATTCGAGTCAATGATGCAAATACGGTTAGATCTCTGCACGTCTTTTTCTCATATCTTTGGCTTCATGAGGCAAATCAACACATTCGCCCAAGCAAGAATGATCCAAGGCTTGGAAATCCTTGGTCCCAATCAAGTACACCCGATGCTCCAGTTGCCTCTGCAAATGCAATCTGGACGTTGAGTAAAAAGCGAATGAGTTTGGCTAAGGCCATTCTTGACACCATTAAATCTGCAAAGAAGACATTACGAATTTCAACGTACGTTCTCTCAAATGCTGAATCTGGAATAGGGAAACAACTGGTTGATGAGTTGGTCAAAGCATCTGAAAAAGGTGTAGCCATTACAATCCTCTATCACGCCACAGACAAAGCCATTGGACGACCACCTAGGGAGCACGAGGCGAATGGCTTCCTTCGGCTCATGTCCTGTAAGGGTGTGTCAATGAGAGGACATCCTGACCTTCATGCAAAGCACGTCATTGCTGACAATGACACAGGTCTTCTTTTTACTGCTAACCTCGATGGAAGCCATGGCCTCAATTCCGGTATCGAAGTTGGCACTCACTTAAGCAAAGAAGCGAGTCAACATCTGGCCGTGTGGCACGATAATTTGTTTGAGTCGTTTCCATTAGAACTCGTCTATTCGCCAACAAGCACTGAATTGGCTAACCGTGGTGGAACAAAGTTGCTGGAATTGAATACAACTTTCTTGTGCAGCAGTAGAGTGCACGCCAGTGTCAAAGATCGTATTTCTAAAATAGCAGAATCGCCAGTCGTTCTATGCAAGCGTGACAATCGCTGGATTCCTCCAGAAACAAAGAGAGACCGACTGAAACCGAAACCATATGAGCCAAGAGTTGCAATGCCCTCGATTAAGTCGGGATATTTAGTAGGAGGTCTCAAGATGATTCAAGAAGGAAAGATTGTCAAAGCAGAATTGTCTAATTCTCCTAATTTCGGCTTACACCATGCACACGTAAAACCAGGAAAATATTTGATAGAATTGATCCGACCATTTTCCGATGATGAAGTCCTAGAAATGATTGAATTCCATCTTCCTGCTCCTGAAAAAGGAGTCGTTTTAAAGGAGATTATTAAGACATTTAAAGAAGCAACAACTCATCCCGAATTTGAAATTGAGTTCCCATTAACAGCCGTCGGACTGGCTGAATATATAGATAAACACACAAACAAGGGTTTGCTACGTACTCATGAGTTACAAGGACAGAAACTTATGCCGGTGTTATCTTTAGTCGAAGCAGCTGAACTCTTGAAAGACATATTAGATTCAGGCGACAAAGAAGAAATGCAAAAAGTGCTAGACAAATCAAAAAAACCACATAA
Source organism: Methanobacteriota archaeon (assembly GCA_018662825.1). GTDB lineage: Archaea > Thermoplasmatota > Poseidoniia > Poseidoniales > Poseidoniaceae > MGIIa-L1. The sequence continues at coordinate 2,831 of JABJFI010000047.1, forward strand.
CTTCACAATAAGTAAAAATTTGATTAAGAAACTGAAAAAATTACTACCTGAAGAGGTTTATGAAGAGTGAAACCCTAATTCCATCAGTTCGGATTGTCCACGCTAAATCGAGAGGTTGAGCGCTTTCATTTGCTTCCTCTCTCATGGGGGCGAGGACTCAAACTTGCAACTTTTCTTATAGTGACTTATTAACTGTTGAATGATTACATTTGTTGATGTCCATCAAGACGCCTTTCGGAACAGTGAAAGTGCCTGAGAATGTTCAC
>JABJFI010000064.1 GCA_018662825.1 Methanobacteriota archaeon
CCGATTTCATCTTCAAATTCCTTCAAACTAAAACTGGCCGTAGGCGTAGAATCGCTTGCTTTTCCTTGAACGACTAGTTGGCGCCAATCTTGTTCCAACATTCGACGATGGCGTGCTCCACGTTTAGCGAGTGTTTCAATCAACTCGCGAGTATTTTCCAAAACATCCAAATCAACATCGATTTCTTTCAAAATTTCAATTCGGGCTTGTGCTTCCTCTTCGCCTTCAAATGAAGTATCGAGATTTAACAAATCCTGAATGCAAGCGATTCGCATTTCAAATCGATGCTCATTCTTTTTCATTTGGCGTAATGCACTTCTTGGGTCGCGGAGTATTTCATCACCCCAATCACTCATCACAATCCCCATGCTTTCATACCGTTCAACGAGCATCATGGCTTCCAACTCATACTGTTTCCATTGTTGGTCAAGATGATCCACATGGTCTACAAATAGTTCAGTTTGCTCAAGAACCCCAGCATATTTTTCACCAGATTTCGCATCATCGCCCCACAACTCTGTAATTTGATTCCATCGTTCAAGTGCGTTCGTGTGAATATGAATTGTAGCCTCGATTTCTGGCAGGTTTGTTTCCCACTCCAACAATTCAATCGCCCGAATACTATCGCTGTGTGGGAATTCTATGCCCCTCTCCCTCCACCCATTTAACAAATCATTGAGATTTGCCAGCCTTTGATGGAGATTATCTGCAATAGCGTTCATTTGTAATCTTAAGTTTCTCAATTCTGTGTGAGATGTTTGACCGAGGAGCTCCTGCCTTCGCCGCTCATGATGTTCGGCCAATTCAGGGTCGAAAATAGCAATTTGCTCGAGAATAAGCAATCTCAACTCTTCGTGTAAATCATGCAAATCATGTAATTGAGTAATCCAATCGAGGGCTTTGATGATTGGCATTTTTTCTATTTCCCCCACATCAAAACCAGCATCAACCAATAATGTGGCAGCATTGGAAATTGCAGTTCTCTGACGTCGCTCATCATCTTCTAATGAAGTAAGAGCCTGGTCGATTTCATCCACATCTTCGGGGTGGGCAAGTAAAGGAGAAATGATAAGCGTAGAAGGCAATGTTGAGATGTCCAATGCATCGAAACGGGCGAGGAATGAAGCGTACGCTTCTTCTTCACCAGCATCCCGCCATGCAGTTTCTGCACCATGAAGAATCAATTCCCAAGGCCGCCAATCCTTTGCCCAAGCATTGTATTCGGAAAGTACGCGTTCAGCATTCATCGGGTCCCGTAATTCTTCCTCCCACAGTTCACTTTGTTTCAGTGAACGTTGGTCAGCAGCATCACCAAGATAGCCGGTTCTCTCTAACAATTCTTGCGCCAATTCTACCGCGAAATCAACGTATACAAAGCGCTCACTTGCTAAATCCTCATCAGCCGCAAGGTAATCTTCAATCGAAACAGTTACCCATCCCTCATGTTCCAAATCGATAATACGTTCATGGTACCAAGGGTGGTTTGAATCGTCTTCGACATCACCCATTCCTTCGACCCCAATCACTCAAGAACTCCGAGAGCCTTTCAATGTGAGCAAAGAAACACAGCATTTGGAGGGTTTTCCACCTCCTAACCACTCAACCGTGGGTATAAATCCCCTTCTTCGGAAAATTCGGAAGGGTCTTGAAAACACTCCGTAAGTACCCAATTCCTCCGCAGACCATAAAGGGACAAAGTTCGGGTGGACTTCAATGGACCCTCTAACTGCCGCATTTGGACTCGCTTGTATTGGTGTTGGAGGAGGGGCAGGATTTTGGCTCAAAAAGGCCGACGAGCGACTCCAACTCCTTTCTGAAACAGCGGTTGTTCTCCAAGAAGGACAAGCTGCACATTTCTCTCATTTGAATACAGAAGTGAATACCCTTCAACAACGCCTTTCTCACATGACTGGTTTGGTTGAGGCATTACGCGCCACCCACCCTGAAATCGATGGCGCTCTTCTTGTTCACTCAGTCATCGTTCAATATGAAAATTCGACAGGTATCGAACAAGAAGTATCTCGTTCAGACGCCCTTGAAGCACTTGAAACACTCATTTCACCAATCTCGACAGAATCTGAAATAGGGGCAGAATCATTGTTGTCATCTGCAACTGAGAGTTTGTTAAGTCGCTTGTTGGATGAATTTCAAACACGCCAAATCACCGTTGAAGCATTAGGCCTCAACCCTGTTGCTGCCCACCGATTAGGGCATGCAAGTCTGCTTCTACGCCGTTATGATTGGGCGGAGTCATGCTTTGGAGTCGCTTATCGTTCATCCCCGGGAAACCAAAATATTCTCGAAGCATTGGAACATATTGCTTTGCAACGGGGCGATGAAGAACTACGCCGACATTGGTTAGAAGCCCGTATGACAGTTACTCCCGACCAACCAGAACTGTTGCGAGCACACGCCCATTTGCTTGCCAAACTCGGCGATGCAGAAGCAGAACGTGACGTTCGCCGACTCGAAGCACTGGGCGTCGATACTGCCGCAGACCGTTCCCTATTATCGGGTCTACGTGCGCGAGCAGGTTCACGTTCCGAAGCCCTTGAGGCGATTGAATTGGCTTTGGCCGATGACCCCGAACGTTCAGACGATTGGTACAGTTATGCCCAACTCCTGTATGATGATGGTGAACACGGTAAAGCCCAACAAGCAGTTGACAGATGCCTTGAACTTGACCGTCAAAACGGTGAAGCTTGGGGATTACTCGCCAAGTTGTTGGCCCCGATGGCAAATCGTCTCGATGAGGCCCTTAAAGCCGCAATTCACGCGGTCGCTTTAGAAGCCGGTGGCACCGAATTGGTATTCTTGAAATCAGATTTATTATTGGCATCTGGCAAACTTACTGAATCGGATGAGGCTCTAGAACGAGTATTACTTGCAAATCCTGACAATGCAGAATTACGAGCTCGTATGGCAAGCCGAAAACTCCTCGATGGTTTCATCGATGAAGCACAAACCCTTCTCGACAACACCCCATTGGGCATCGACCACGCACTCCTTCATGTCATCGAAGGAAGATTGCGACTTGCCCGTGCAGATAGAGGGCGTGATGGTACCGGGGAAACCGATGCGACCCTACTCGGTGAAGCACTTACTGCCTTCAATGATGGATTAAGATTAGACCGTGAATGTGGCGTAGCCTGGCTTGGCCTTGCTAGAACGAAGCGTTTACTCGGCGATTTACAAGGTGCGGAGGAAGATATCGCACGTGCACTTCGACTATTGCCCGATGAAGACCCATCAGCAACATCCGAAGCAGCCCTTTTGGCTTTGGACCTTGAAGACATTTCAGCAGCAACAAAACACATTGAAGCGGCTTCCATTCATGGAAATTCAGCAACTATCAGTTATGTTCGAGGAAATATCGCTGCCCGTACCGGGGCACTTGACAAAGCGTTGATGCAATTCGATGAGGCACTTTCAGCAGACCCCGCCCACATTCGCGCTCGTTTGAATCGCACCAGCATATTGATGGCTTTGGGAGAGGGAAGAAAGGTTCTTGATGATGCAGAAATTTTACTCGACTTAGCCCCATCACTGACCCTTGCCCGTCTACGAAGGGCTGAAGGATTCATGCTTTTGAGCGAATGGGACAACGCCCGAGACGACCTAAAGATGGTACTTGAAACATCACCTCATCATTATCATGCATTGACCCAACTCGGCTCCTGCTATCTTTCTCTCGAACGCCCAGAACGTGCAGAAGGTCCATTGAATGAAGCAATACGTTTGAATCAAAACCATGCGCCTGCATGGCATCAACGAGGCCTTCTTTACTTAGAATTGAAAGAAATGGATGCTGCCTATGACGATTTCCAAGCCGCCATACGGTGCGATGCAAACCACCTCGATGCGCGCCTTCACATTGCAGCAACCCTTCACCAACAAGAACGTCACGAAGAAGCAGCAGCCGCTTGGAGGGCAGTTCTTGCCTTGGATCCAGACCACACCGTTGCAAGAACACGCTTAGGCGATTGTGAAGTGAAACTCGTTTGATAGAAAATCCATTATACTTCTTCAA
>JABJFI010000080.1 GCA_018662825.1 Methanobacteriota archaeon
CAGCGGCGGGGTAATACAAATACAATGTGAAATAGGGTAAAATCATCCAAGCGAGGAATGGGATGTCAAGGTCAATTTGATAGGTTGGGTCAAAAGCTGCCCAATCACGAATCGAGGCTAATCGATTTATCGAGGTATAGGGTATTGCTGCAAGAAGGAACATCGCTGTTAAAATGGCATAGGTGAGACGTCGACCTCCAAGCATCTGGCGGCCATTCCAATGTGAGCGCCAGATTCGCCATGGTTTGGACCCCCATTTTAGGAACATGGCACCACTAACTCATTTGGAGGTGTAATACTTGTGCCGGACGAAGGTATCTGAGCCCGTTTCGGACAACTTCCTTATCGTGTCGTGCCACAATGTGGGCAAGTTTTCCAATCAGACATCAATGTAGCTTGACATTGTTGGCATGTAGTTGAGATTGGTGGTGCTGGGGTCTTAGAATCGGTCCCATCAATGGCTTTTTGAGCAGTTTGTTGGCGCAAAAATTCCTGCATAACTTCTGGCGTCAAAGCACCTTGTTCAGCCGCCATTTCCATCATCTTCACTTGTACGTCATTTTGCTTTTCCATGCGTTGGTCTTGATGGTCTTGACTTTGTTGAATGCGGTCCCTTTTTCGCGCTTGGACCTGTTCAAATAATCTCATTGCTTCATCTGTTTTGTGTGAAGACTCCTTCATTCTCAAATCTGCTTTTCCTTGGTCTCGCTTGAGTTCAGCGTCCCAAACAGCCTCTTGTTTTCGTAGTCCCAATAGTTCGGTTTCGGCTTGAATTGTTACTTCTCCGCGTTTCTTCGCTCTTTCAACATTGACTTCACACTCGATTCTTCGCAATGTAGCCGCTTCTCGAATTGCGATACGCTCCATAAGTGCATCAGCATTCGCGCCTTCGGTTTGAGTGGCAAAGTCCAAATCCGCTTTTAGTCGAGCAAGTTTCTCTTGATCGGTTTTACTCGTTGAAATAAAAGCACGTAAGAATGTAAATCCAAGTGTGGAAAGCGATTGACGCATTTCGACTTCTGCATGCATCTCCAAGTGTTCTTGGAATTCAGAACTTCGAAGTTCTTCGACACTTGAACACTTTGCCATTGCAGGCACGATACAACGAGTTGTTACTTCATGTCCGAGGAAACCGATTAATCCCTCTCGGTCGAGAAGTGGTGCATGATTAGCAAAAATGTTGAGCAATTTTGGTATGTCTTCTTTTCGCAATTGAACTCGTAAATTCATGTGCCCTGAAGCGTTTGAGCCATCGCTAAGGTCTGCAGCAAATGGTATCCACAAATCGACAGGCCCTGTCATGGCAAATAACATTCGTCGGTCAGTAGCAGTTGCACCAATCATGTCGGCGATATGACGTCCTAGCCCCCCTCCGATATTATGAACCACTTTTTCTGAAACAATATCACCGATTCTTCCATCGATTATGAAAGCACATGCTTCATTTGGTTTCAAGACCACTTGCCTTGCTTTCCATGTTTGAATATCATTTCCATCTACTAGTCGTGCAATAATATTTGGGTTACTTCGCCATTTAAAATTCGCTGTCATTTTTCACACCTTCTTTTTCTGTCTTAATCCATCAAGGACGGTTGACCGAGCACTGTAGTAGCCTCGGGAACTTGTAATCATCTGCTCGCATTGGCGGATTAGAGATTTTATTTCATCAACGGTTTTGTCTGAGGAAAAAGCATGTTCGACACTATTAGAAATGTTAACAGCCTTAGTCATCATTTCAATTACATCATGGTCATGTTTGATGAGTTTTTTAAGTACTGATACCGATGCGGAACGTTGCCCTGAAAAGAAGGCATGCGTCATGCCAGTTGGCGATTTGTCGATATCCTCAATCAACTGGTCAATGGTGTTGCAACATGCTTTGGCTGCCTTGGAAACATCGATTTTCTTTTCACGGAAGCAACTGTCATGGACATTCATCAAATGGTTACGGGCACGTGTGCCACAGCGTTTTATTTCCTCTCTTATTGCAAGGTCGGCATCACGTCGTTTACCTTTTGTATAGCCCTCATATCCAGAGAGGACCATTTGGATACCTCGTACATACGGGAGCACATCAAGAGGGGTTCCTACCATGTTGACCATACTGAATTGGTACGGGGCCACTTATTATGCTATCCTTGGGATGGAAGTGGGGTCCCACCGATTATTCTTCAGAATTTATAGGCTGTCTTCGAAGAAGAGAGATTAGTACAGTCACAATTCCCGACCCAAGCAGCGCTGAAAGAAACACATCAAGATTGGCAAGGCCATATTCATTGGTTGGTAACCAAATATAACTGAATCCAGTTGAGATATCTGCGGTAAACATTCCGTATACTACAACCGAACCAAGCCCACTCAGAGCGCCAATGAGGGCTGCTTGTGAGGTTATTCGCTCCCATAGTGTGAGGAATACAGGTAACACGGTTGCTGTTGCCAGTAAATCGGCACGTAGGAATATTGCAAAGACACTTGTTGCATTTACTTCAAAGCCAAATATCGTTGGTTCAGTAGCCAAATAGATGGCAATCGGAACCAACGCGATGGTTGCAATTCTAGCGTGTTGAAGTTTCATTTTTCCATCGGAGAGGTCACGCGATATCGATGCAACTACAGCGTTCTGCAGGGTGTCTACACTTGAACAAACAAGGGCCAGTCCCAAGATGATAAACGCAGAAATAAATAGCACGTGAACATCTTCGAGGAGATAGAAAAAGGCCCCTGATTTATCACTGAGCGATGCTTCTGCAGGAATAATTCCCTGGCCAGCAACGACGGTTCCCAAGATTCCCATGATGAGTACAAGTGGGAATACAAGGCCAGCAGCAAGAAGAGAACCCCTCTGTAACGCCTTGTCATTTTCAGATGCATAGGCGCGTTGCCAATTCCCTTGCGTAAACATTTCAGCGGCAGTAATAGCAATTACAAGTGCAAGTCCGGATGCAAATGAATCCATGTACGATATTGAGCCAATGCTCCAATCATCCACAGGATTGTAGGCCTTTGCATCACTCACCAGCGAACTGATGTCGCCAGTAAACAAAATGAGCATTAGGGCTACAAAAAGCCACAAAACGACCCATGCCTGCCAACGGTCGGTTCTCAATGAAGCCGGCAATCCTCCATACGAGGTGTATGCGGCGGTGACTATTCCAACTGCAACCATTGGTGTTAGTGTATTGATGCCTGTGAGAATATTCATTGCTCTTCCAATTGCGGTAAATTCTGCAAATAAGAATGTAAACATATACAGCACTGAAATTATCCCGACATAGATTTGCATTGGCCGGCCAATTCTCATCCTAACGTAATCTGCTAATGTGACTCCAGTAGGCATTTTTTTGCGAACCATTGGTCCAACGTAAGCGAGTAAGAGAAAGGGAGTAGCCGCAGATACCGCATAACCCATAACATCCCAAAAACCTCCCCAATAACCAACTTCTGATGGCCCAAAAAGAACCCAAATTCCCACACCCGAGGCGAACAGGCTCAATCCGATTTGGAGAGAATTTTTCGAATTTCTTGCAGATAGGTACTGCTCTTCCTCCTCATCCGATTCTTTTTGGAAACCAATGTATGCAAATACCCCAAGCGTGAAACACAGAAGACCATACGTAAGTATCGAATTCACTGAATCACCTCAGAGGGCAGAAAGAATCTGATGAGTTCGGTCAATGAGGTCAAGTGGATTGTGTGCGAGAACATACAATGTAGGCTCCCATCCAAAATCACCTTCGTCAAGCAAAATATCGATGCGAGAATCTTGAGTTGCCACCTTACCTTTTGGCGCAAGTGAATAATTGTAGCCAAGCTGTTTGCACGCATCCTCTACTCTTTTTGCATCAACTCCATTCTTGACTAACGGAGGGCGGATATTCAAGATCGAAACTTTGCTTGAATCAATCGAATGTGTGGCTAGTAAGACAGATGCAAGGTGGTTTGAAGAACCGAAACTTGGAGTTTCATGATGGCGCAAGACACCGTCAACCAATGTGATACGCCCAGGGAATGCTGCGACTTCTGATGAAGTAGTTGCACCCGGGTTACAAGATGCGATATTCAATCCAACTGCCGGTATCGAATGCTCAATTCGCCGTACATCCAACCTTCCAGCAGCCCATTCCAATCTTCGAAGGAGTGCCCTTTGTTCTTGGCCTTCTTCCAAATCAAGTCCAGTCAATGTTTTATCATAACGAATAGTATTGTTGCCACTGAATTGAAATTCAACGACCAATCGTTGGCGAACAACACGTGATTCAGATCCCATGGAACTCAATGCCAAAGATAATTCATGACCCCAGCCATCAATTGTCGCTTCATCGGCAGTTGCACCGATAGACGTAGGGGGTTTCTGCATTTGACGAGAAATGGTGCTTTGTGTGGAACCTAGTGCTTCGGCTATTTCAGTCTGTGACCAACCTTTAGTCCGCAATTCTTTGGCTACATTTTGATGCAAACGACTGAGCCATTTGTCTCCTACTTCTCCGAGCATGGGGTGAACTATTGCCCAATACTATTCAATGTTACTTGCAAAGTATGCATCATGCATGCAATTATTTGCATGTATTATCAAAGACAGAACAAAATTTCGTCAATACAGAATAATTATACTTATTTTCTCGAATATTATGGCCAAAATTTCCGAAACGCAAAGAATCTGGAATTAGAAGGATATTACTAGCGAATATTATGGCATAATTTATGGCCAATTGCCTGTTTATTCAATGTGCATATATGTCAATTCATTTCAAATACACTCGCGAATACCGGCAAATTTTCTTTGTCAATCAATCCATTTCAATTGTAATTACTCAAGAACACTAAGAACCCCGCCCAACTCCCTATCTTTGAGTCGAATGGAGATGGAGGTATTCATTGGAGAAATCGCTGACCGGATACTGAAGTATCTTCAGGCTGCGGATGAACCAGGGAAAGTTGTTGAACCAACCCCTCATACTTCACTCTCGAAAACTGCTGATCTCAAAATACCACTTGAAGGAAACGGGATGAACGCAGTGTTGGATGACATCGACACCTATCTGCGGGCATGTGTCAAAACTAATCGCCCTGAATTTATGAATCCACTTTGGGGCGGAATCAATACTGCAGGGCTCGCAGGAGAAATCATTGCGACGCTGACAAATACATCGATGTATACCTATGAAATGGCTCCTTTAGCCACATTAATTGAACAAACACTCCTGAAACGAATGGGTGAACTTGTAGGATTCTATGAAGGCGCAGGAACTCTAACAACAGGTGGTTCAAATGGCAATATGCTTGGAATGCTTTGTGCCCGGCAAGTGATGGCCCCATCATCTACTCAAAGTGGAATAGATGGACGTTCAATGGTTGCCTATGTGTCAAGTGAAGCTCATTATTCTGTTCTTATGGCCGCAAACGTCATAGGAATTGGTCATCAGAATGTCGTCAAAGTTGCTTGTGATGAAGATGGATGTATGCGTATATCTGCTTTGGAGGATGAAATTGACCGTACCCGTCGCGAAGGCCGTATTCCATTCTGCGTGGTTTCAACAGCAGGAACCACCGTTCGAGGTTCATTTGACCCCATTAAAGAAATTGGCGAGGTTGCTCATAACCATGGCCTCTGGCATCATGTAGATGCTGCATGGGGTGGTGCAGCGTTGTTTTCATCTAAACACAGTTCGTTGCTGTCCGGTATCGAATTAGCAGACAGTGTTTGTTGGGATGCTCATAAAATGATGGGGCTTCCACTGATATGCAGTGCCTTTTTGGTTAAGGATTCTGATATTTTAGCACGTGTTTGCGCTCATGGAAATGTCGCACACTATTTATTCCACGAAGAAACACGGAATATTGATGCAGGAAGGTATTCATTGCAATGTGGACGGAGAAATGATGCCCTCAAACTCTGGCTGGCTTGGCGGGAATGTGGAGATGCCGGTTGGGCTTCACTTGTAGAACAGTATATGCGCCTTGGAGATTATCTTGAATCTCAGATTTCAGTGCGTGAGGATTTGGAATTGATGTCATCGCGAATGTGGACAAATGTTTGCTTCCGTATATCTCCCAAGAATTACACTGGAGATCTTAATGAACTCAACTCTGAAGTTCGACGTCGGATGATGGAGAATGGCAATTTCATGGTCAGCCGTTCAAATCTCGGTGATGATGTGATCTTCCGAGCAGTGATTTCAAATCCAAAAATTGGCGAGAATACACTTGACGAATTACTCGGTGAAATCACTCAATTGAGCGATGAAATTCAACGCGGATTACCCAGCATCAATCCTTATTCATCCCCCTGATTTATCTATCGCTAAACGACATATTTTGAATGAAAAATTGGAGAATAATCATGGAGGATGACAACCCAACCACTCCCATTTTGGAGCGAATCACTTCGAGTAGCGGATTTTTGCCGTTGATTTTTATTTTTGGCTTGATATCATCGATTGTTGAACCCATATTTCTATTGCTATCGGGAAAAGATATCAGTGATGCAATATGGCCTTATGCATACCGTACACTTCAGTGGACAATGGCATTAAGAGATGACATCTTTTCATTCACTCTTCTGATGAGTGTTCTACTTTTCTTAACCTTTCTAGTTCTTCAACGCCAAAATAAAGGACATAATAATCCACGCTGGGCTAATGCCATTGGGTTTTTTCTAATTGGGTTATTAATTGGTTTCATCTCACTCTTCTTTGCACTTGATTCCTTTTACTTGCGAGGTGCGTTTCTTCTTCTACCAACAATGTATGGTTTTATTCTCCTCTCAGTGCTATTGATGGTCGGTGGACTCCCTCAGATTCCAAGAGAACGAAAACCTCTACTGATTACCAAACACTCATTGCAAATTATCGGAGTATTCTTTGCCGCATGGTTGGTAATGCCAGGTATTCCTGCAATGGTTGGTATGGCGCCCTCGCCTCCACCAGCACCAAAAATTGGTTATGGGGCAGAACCCGGGCCATTTGCCACGTCATTATCTATTCACCCCTATCCAGTCCCCCAGGAAGTGGAAGATGTCCGTGGTGATGTGGAAAAAGATATCGAGTTCTCAGTATATCTTACCCTCCCATTACTTCCGGAGGGTGCCGAAAATCAATCTATACCATTAGCCATATTATCTCACGGCTGGGGATATCCGACATATGGTGAATACACTGATTGGATTGCTCACCTTTCTGCCAAAGGTATGGCAGTAGCTTTTATTCAATACCCCTCATACATCGACCCTGATGTTGAAGATGATTTTGTTGCTGTAGATGAGAACGGAGCGTCAAATTGGCCCCACCACATCTACCGGGCACAAGCGTTTCAAGCCGCTTTCGATCAACTTGAGCAGGTAGCACTTCTTGAGAACAGGTCTGCTGAAGTGGATGATGTCCTTGGCAACCACACGATTGACCCTTCACATCTATGGATTGGAGGTCACAGTTTAGGAGGTGCCTATGTGTTTTTGAACTTGTATGAATCATTAGAGCGCCAGTGGGGAAATGAAACGCTGTTCCTTGATTTTGAGTCTCCATGGACGCGCCCTAGTCACCCCGAATTGCAGCCAAACATGTCGCGCTTACCGGATTCAACTATGATTCATATCGCTCAGGGGGTCGATGATATGACAGTTGACTCATGTTACAGCATCCACCATCAAGCAATGTTTTCTATGCTCCCTCAAGAACATGTACTATTTATCGAATTACAAAGTGATTTGTATGGTTTTCCTCGGCTAGTTGGCTCCCATTACCTTCCAACTGATTCAGTACATGATACACTCGCTGATTGGGGCGTATATCGGCGAATTGATGCACAAGCAGATTGGGTAGTGGCTCGAAGTCGTGGCGATGTGTTTACCGAATCATGGGCTTATGAGCATTTGATTGATTCACCACTGTTGACAGATATGGGTAAGTGGTCTGATGGACAAGATGTTCTACCATTACTCATTCACCATGAGGCACTTCTAATGAGTGACAAATTTTCCCATTGCCAAAAATAAAATAAATTCAATGAAGATATTGCTTGAGTTTAAGGGGCGGGCCTTTATCCCGATGCTATGAGCGATGGTGCACCTGTTCGAACCGCATTGTATGATGAGCATGTCGCACTTGATGCAAACATTGTTGATTTCCATGGCTTTGAGTTGCCAATTTGGTATTCAAATATCAAGGCAGAACATCTCGCAACACGTTCTAGTGCTGGTCTTTTTGATGTTTCACACATGGGTTCTTTTCGATTCACAGGAGAAAATGTAAAGTTGTGGCTGGAATCTCTTGCAACACAAAAAGTATCGGCGATTCAAGCACCCCGTTGCGCCTATACGCACTTTCTTGACCATGACGGGCACCTAATTGACGACATGATTTTCGCGGTCGTCTCCGATGAAGAAATATTAGGTGTTCCGAATGCCTCTATGATTCAAGTAATGTGGGATTGGTTTTCTTCACACCTACCCTCTGATGGTTCTGTTGTGCTCGAAAATTTGTCCGCCGATACTTCAATTATGGCGCTTCAAGGGCCAGAGGCCAAATCCATTCTCTCATCTGTGCTCGGAGAATCAAATCACGTTCCGCGATTCAAATGGCAACGTATTGGAGACAATGAACTTGGTATCGAAGGATGGATTCAGGGTACTGGATACACGGGTGAGGCTGGGTATGAGATATTTGTACCAAACACCCAAGCACCTCTTCTTTGGCGAAACCTGATAGAAGCCGGTTCAATTCCAATTGGACTAGGTGCCAGAGATACTCTTCGATTGGAGAAGGGATTCCTCTTGTCTGGTGTTGATTTTTGCTGGCCCCCATTGGCTGAAGAAGATTCAAGAGAATTCTTGTGCAGAGATTCATGGGAAACTAATGTCCCCTTTGGCCTTGACCTTGAACATGAGTTCATCGGTAAGCATCGAGTCATCGGACATGATGAATCTGATGCACGATGGTGGGGAATTCGATACCTCGAAAAGGGTCCGTTGCCAAGGCCTGGAAAAGAAGTCACCACATTGGATGGTTCATCACTTGGAAAATTAACTTCTGGTGCTCCGGCACCAAGCCTTGAAAATATTGGTATCGGTATTGGATATCTGCACTCCGTCACTGAAGGTGACGAGGTCCTTATCCTCGCCAGCCCTCGCAAATCAGTTAGAGCTGTTGTGGTTAGTCCGCCCTTTATCTAATCCATTAAGAAACGGATTCAAAGCCTCGAGAAAGCGAGTTTTTTCACGCATAGAAGTGGCATCTAATTGGACGTTTTTTCCGCGCAAATATAGTAATTCTGTGGCCAGCATTTTTGTATTCTTCCATTCGACTGCGCGGCCAATCCCCTCATTTTCAGCGAGTTCAGCCATCAAGCAATCAGCATTGATGACTGAAGGTACCCCACATGCGGCAGCATCAAACATTTTCACTGGAAGTGCACCCTGCAAAATATTTCCTCTGGTTGGTGAGTAGAGGGCGAACATGACATCGACCTCTTGGATCATTTTAATGAATTCTCCAGCATCGAAACCACCATGGATTTTCACATCTAGTTTGTGTTCCTTCTTTGCCGAATAAAGTAGATTTGACACTGATTCAAAAGCGACTCCATCCCCTGCAACAAGAAGTGACGGTCTTTGTGCTGGATCAAGTGTTAGTACTGCCTCGAGAAGAAATTCAAATGATTCTAGTTCACGTACTCTTCCGAGATATCCAACGCACCAACTGTCGGTACATGTTTTCCTGTTAAGATATTCTATTTCTGGACGATTTTCAATGACTGTAGATGAATAACCATTTGCCATCAGATATTCCCG
>JABJFI010000059.1 GCA_018662825.1 Methanobacteriota archaeon
ATTCAATTCCACCCAGAGTCTGTTGGTTCACAAGAAGGTCTCAAGTTGCTGAATAATTTTCTCATGCTTGAAGCGGATGCTTGAAGAATCGGGCGCGAGTGGAGAGGGGTGAGGGAGTATCATGCCAACATGCCGACATTGTTCAAGTACCTATTCTCGAGAGCAGTTCATTCATGGAAATGGCCCTAGAGCGCAGGTCTGTGTTCGTTGTGGACTTGAGAAGGGTTTAGTGTCAAAAGAAGATGCACCGAATATGTATGATGCGTCTCTCCGCAGTGCTAGATTACAAGTTATGGCGCGTAGATATAGTGTCTTCATGTATATTCCATTGTTGTGGACACTCTGGATAATGGTTTTGAGTGATGTCAGCCCTTGGAGTTGGTATTTCCTTGCTTTATTCGTTGTCTTGACTTTACTTGCACCAGTTTGGTTCATTTATCGCAGTGGGCAATACTCTAGTGACATGGCACGCCTAACACCTGCCTATGACCGACCAAAGGGTCATTGATCACGATTTTGCGTGGATTTTAAGCACGTCGCCATCACTCATTTCATGCTCTGCACCAACGACGCGTCGCGTTCTTCCATCTACTCCCCGGATGAATCCGTCACCAAGGTCGCTGTGAACTTTGTAAGCCAATAATTTCGCTTGGATGCCAGATGGAACAACAAATGCATCTGGTAATACTTTACCATCGCCATCTGTCCAATGTGTTTCATCTTGAACTGGATAGACCACTATGTGGTCAAGTTCATCGAATAAAACCGTGTCAAGAAGTGTCGAAACACCTGTGCCATGATTGGTTGAAAGACGTTCGAGCATATGATTCAACGCTTTGAGTTGAGGTTCAGAAAGTGAGTCTTGGTTGATGAATTCAAACGAATTATCACCCGGAATATAAGATATTAATTCTACGGATGCAGCCCTGCGGAGGGCCAATTCTACATCTGCCATACAAGGCATGAGGGTTCCATTTGCCGAAATACCTTGAAGCACCCCTGATGGTGCAATATCAAACTTATTTGCAGCAATATGTATCGGGAAAAGGGCTGTTCGAACATGTCCCGCAAGTGCTGCAATGGTTTGTGGACTCCAATCCCAAGGGCTCCCCAGGTCCTCATGTTCATTTTTGAATGCCTCAAACGAAATGGCAATCGTTTGAGAAGTTGAGCCAAGACCGGTTAACTGCTCATGGATATAGGTGACTAAGCCTTTCTCCCCTTCGGCTTGAACTCGGCGAACTCCTCGTGTCCATCCATCGCTCAATAATCCAGCAATCCAAGCATCCAATTCTTTACCGAGGAATTCTATTTCTTCAACAATACGTTGCTGAGCAATTTCTTTGCTTTGATTCGCACCTTGGGGGTTTCCCTCAAGGTCTGTTGTCCCAGCAGCATCAACAACTTGGATGAGGGCATCACAATTGGCTAAATCAGCAAGGAAGGCATTTCCTCTTCCCCTGCCCTCACTTGCCCCAGGAACGAGTCCTGCAATATCAACTAAAAAACAGGGTACAAGCCGACGATGAGCGATGCATGAACCAGTTCTAGGCTCACATAGGCTACCTTGCCGAGGGTCATCTTCAGCAACACCTTCGATTCGCCCTTCTGCTTCTAAACGTTGACGAATATCCTTACAGGGACAATGAATTCGTGCTGCAACAAAAGCAACACCCACATTCGGTTCAATAGTACAAAAAGGATAGTTTGCAATATCTACCTTTGCTAAGGTTGCTGCACTAAAAAAAGTTGATTTGCCAACATTTGGTTTGCCGACCAATCCAATTTTCACAGTGATCCCGCCATATGAGCGAGGTCACTCTTCCTCGGAATCGAGAATCTCATTTCGAATCTTGGCTAGCATGATATCTAATTCAGGAAGGTTGAGACGACCGTCCCCGTCGAGGTCAACTGCTGAAATTAATCGGTTCATTTCCCAAGGTGGGAGGTTAGCAATGTCTGACTTCATCAATGCTTGTTGGAATTCAAAGGCGTCGATTTCTCCTGAGCCATCCAAATCAATAGCATTGAAAAATTCAAAAATCGATTGCTTCGATTGTTTCAAGAATTGTGCAAGCATAACAAGTTCTTCTGGAACGGGGAATTCGGTAATTTCATCATTATGAAGTTGGGCTGAGACTCGGACGATTGAAGAGCCACCCTCATCTTCCTCAGCCTCTCCAATGTGAAGTGTCGTATCAACGCCAACCCCTCGGCCAAGCAAGGTGCGAATAGAAGTTGAACCTTCAACTAAGGTATACGAAGTAATATCGCTAGAATGAGACACGCCCGTATACGAAGCATTGTTTGGTCGACCAGTATGAATCATTGACAATGCCGCAAGAATACTTGCGAGGGTTACCAAATAGAACATCGCTGCAGAAACCAAGAAGAATCCTTCTGTTGAAGCAACAGCGTCTTCAACACCGGAATTTGAAACTGCAAATGCTGTGAAATCCGCCATAAGAGCCGCTATGGTTGAGGCCACGCCACCAACAATAGTGAGCCAAACTGCAAGTTGTGCATTGTTTGCTTTTGCCAATTTCTTTCCAGCAGCCAATGGGTAGGATGTGAAAATAGCAGCGAGCATCATCAAACCTCCAACGGTGGAGATGAAGCCTGTATCGACAGTATGTGCCATCGACCCAAGTTTGTCTATTCCTACAAAGGTGTCCATTCCGGTAAAGAATCCTCCAATTGCATAAATTGGAAGGAGCATCATTGCTGCTGTAGCTGCTAAGGCTCCAGGGTTCTTCACTATTCTTTCAGGGTTTGAGGCTGCTGTAGCCACTAGATTGAAAGAACCCGCAAGTAAGGGGAGAAGTCCTAGGGTCATGAGAATAGCTCCAACATTTTGCAAAAGTTCACCCGCATCAGCAGAAGAAAGGAAGAATGGTGGAACCGTTATGAAAAGGAACAACATACTGGTCTTCTGCATCGATTCAGACCAAACTGGCTTTCCAGCAGTGAATGGAATGATGTGGTAAGCAACAGCGAAAATCAATGCCAAAGGAACCCATCCTGTTAAGACTCTTTCAGCCATCCAAACAGTTTGTGTTGAATCGGTAAGTTCTCCGAAGAAAACGAATAACATGCCCATGGTTTTAGCAACCAATGCAAGAACCAAAAACCATGTTGTTGGAGAAATATTTTCATGCTCTCTGTCACCGATTGTGATGAAAACATTGAGGAGAAGAGCGAGATGTAGTAGTGAACCTACTACCAAAGTTGAGATGTTTTGAAATACTTCTAAAACACTTGCTTCGTTTTCGATTGTAATAAAAGAAAAGATTACAGGAAGAAGTAGGGCTGCAATGGTTGATACTGTAAGCAGGACTGCCACCATCGAGGCACTTGCTTCACTTGCAAGACGGCCTTTCGAAGCACGAGAGACTGCAACAAGTGCTGCACCAATCAAAATATAATTCAATGCAGTTGAGAAAAAGACGGCTGTATAATCTGCCAACAATGAGCCATCGTCATAACTCCAACCGATGCTGGAAAGTGAGTTCAGAGCAGTTGGGTCATAGCGATGCCAAATGCCGAGGAACATGCTTATACAAGCCATGACAAGCCAAGCCATTCCAAAGCGTAGCCATGTTTTGGTACCGCTTCCAGGTTTGTCGTTAAACAGGTCAATCAATCCTGCTGGTGCTTTATTTAACAAAAACATTCCAACCTGTCGAAGAGAAGTTGTCATGCCGCCAACACCTTTTACCATGTAATTCGATACTAAGACGAGTGAAGCAATCAAAAGAATCGCTGAAATAAATACTGTTTCCATACATCACACCTCCTTAGTCTACAATGACCTCACTGATGAGAGAGGCAACAATCGCGCCAACTCCAACTAAAATGCCTATGAGGTAATACCAAATTCCGCTACCACCAAGATTTCCAATCAAAGGGACGACTTCTCCAAACAAAGGAATGTTGTCCCATCCGAAAACATTTGAAAATAGGGCGAGGATGCCAAGTAGACCAATTGAGAAAAGGGTTAGGAACACCCGACTGCTCGACGGTTCGCCTGTTCCAACAGTTACATCTGGTAGAGTTGTTGCATTTGTCATTGGTCTTCGCCCTCACATGACCCCATAGGGGTCATTCCGCCCACTCGTAATGCGGTGATAAACATTCACACGCCGCAAGAAGCATTTCAGCGATTGAAAGCGTACCCTCAGAGAGAGCGAAGTCTGTTGAGAAGATTGCCTCGTCGGTGCTTGGAAATGCCCAGAGGTACGGGGAGTGCTTGCTCCAATAGTAACTCTTCTTTCCATGCCAGTTCACACGAACAGCCCAATCCCTCGAATTCTTCGAGTTCCCCTGAAACTGCATAACGTTCAATCGCCGCAACGACGACTGAATCACATGAGCCACAGTTGTGGGCTCCTCGAACTCTGCCACCAGCCGTGGGGTGAATAATAAGGCGGCAAACTTGGTCTTCATCGCCGTTTTTTCCACCATTTGGATGAATTGTTGGGTGAACTCGTCGGATCATTTCAACAAGAGACCAAAGCCAAGGTGGGCGATATTCATTATTTCTATGAAGGCGGTCAATGATTGTCCCCCGCTGAATATTCATTGGATTTACCGAGATTTCATCACTTCGTTGTGCAACATCTTCAACCCACTTAACACCATGATTCAATGCATCTGCTTCGCTCATGAAAGGCGGCTTAAACATGAGATAGGTTTTGATACGGATGTCAAATTTCTTGAGGTTTTCAACGGCTCTATCCCACGATTTAGTTGTAAAACCCTTATTGACATGGAAACGAAGGACTTCGTCATCATAGGCTTCAAGCCCGATTGCTACTGCAAAACTTTGATTCAATTGTGATGCCCAAGCAAGTTTCTCTTCGGTGAGTTGTTCACACCGGCTTTCTACAATCAATTCCTTGCCAAGTTCTTGACAATCTCGCAAAACCGTTTCTTGAAATTCAACGGGAATCTCCCTATCTTCGAGTAATGAGCCGCTGGTGTAGACTTTGACCATCGCATGGTCTTTGAAATCACTGAATTTTTCTTTTGCATAAGCCCACTGTGCATGTAAATCCTCATTGGTAACATCATCACGTGTATCGTTGAAATATCCGCAAAAAGTACAACCACTGGACCACCACCAATGGCAACCCTTGGTACGCAAAATAACAGTCACTGCGCTGCATGGAGTTCCATCAGCAAGAGTTTCTGGAGTGTAATAAACCGTTGCAGGCTCACTTGCATCCCATGATTGTTGGCGGGCTAGGGCCCAAGGGGTATTGGCAGGTGCCTTGACTAAATCGTGAATGCGGGCGCCTTTCTTGCCCTCTCCGACTAAAGTCAATGATTTCGGCCCCGACATCGTGTTCCCCTTCATGAAGTGGCTCGGCTTTGGTGTTTCAATCCACCGCTCAGTTACACCGGCTCAATCTTGTACTGGAATAAACAAAATAGACGAGCCTGCTTGAACAAATTCTCCCTTCGGATGTGCCGGATTCTGTTCCTCTGCGGAACATACGTTCGGTTTGAAAAGAGATGCTGGAACACGAAGGTCAACTCGAGAGCCCAAACGAATCATCCCATACCGTTGGCCTCGACGAACTTCATCATCGATTTGGAGCCACGGGATAATGGTTCGAGCAAGCGCTCCAGAAATTTGAGTCACTTCGACAAAAACATCTGAATCGTTTTTGAATACACTTCGAACCCTCTCATTGTACTGGCTTTCTTTTTTGTATGCTGCGACAAAAGGTCCGCGCTTCAATCCCTTTCCTGCTCGGTGTTCCATTCGAAGCAAAGTCCCAGCCATTGGGGCTCGATTGACATGAACATCTAATGGGGACATGAAAACGGCAATGCGATACACATCGTTTTCTGATTCTTGGCCTTCGGAAACTGGTTCAAACTGCTGCTCGGTTTCAAACTTCAATGGATTTGAGAGGGGTTCTGGGAACCAATCTCCAGTCAAAGTGTCCGAAGTACATGTTCCCGATTCTAATTCTTCTTTTGAAGGTCGTCGCCCAATGGCGCGTTCACGCCGAACAAACATTACATGGCCATCAGCAGGGCTCACAAGCACTCCTTCATCACGAGGTATAGGGCGGTCGGGGTCTCTCCAAAAATTCGCAAAGAAAGCCGAAAGCATGAAACAAAAGATTCCAAAAAATGGAATTAAACCAAACAAGGGGTCAATGGTTGCTCCAATAATTAAGGCGCTACCTCCCATCAAAAGGGGGATAATAACCGGAGCGTGGCCGCCATGGGCCAGACCTGCCATCGAATCGCCTCACTCAGATGCCCAAGGATCTTCGCCATCTGCCCAAGTGGCAGCGGCGGTTGTTTCGGTAGATTCTGGTTCTTCTTCAGCAACAGCATCAGTGGATTCTTCCTCGGCGTCTTCTGACGTCTCGTCACTGATTAATTCTTCAACAGCACTTTCTTCAACCTCTTCAGCAGGTTCTTCGGTTTCTGAAGTTGAAATGTTTTCAGCCTCTTCCATTGTCATTTCTGCTGCTCGGGCATCGACCATTTCGTCAATCCGTTCAGTGAAAGCACGAGCCATGTGCTGAGACTTTCGCTCCGCTTCAATAGCCCGTTCAATCATTTCATAACGGACCTTGATGGCTTTGTTAAGATCTTCAAAAATTTGCATATGGTCGACATACCAGTCATCACGAGCTTTCATTTCCTTGACGGCAAGGTGAAGGTCGTTATCAAGTTCTTCCGCAATTCCAAAGACCTTACCCAATCGGTCTTTTTCACGGGTGTACTTTTCTTCCATCAATTCAAGTTCAGGTTCAAGACGTTCAACGGTTTTACTCGACTTTGCTGCACGCAGTTCAAGTTCTCTAACGCGGTTGTCTTTCTCATCGAGTAGACTTTGCAGTGAATCTTTTTCAACTGCTCCTTCAATAATTTCTTTTTCAAGAACTTCGATAGTTGCAAGTGCATCATTCAAATCTTGTTGTGTGCTTTGAAACGCTTCGTATAGAACGTCGATTTTGACTTTCAAATCTTCAACTGTTTCTGTCGATTCAATGTCGGCTGGGGGGATGGTTCCTTCTTCAGTCATTGTCTCACCCGGAGGCAAGCCTCCATGAACACCCACACACCTCCACCCTATCAAGCCGACGCTTGAAAGCGCTGTTAATAGACCCGCATTTTACCTTCTTTTCATCAGCGGAAGGAGTCGGTGATGGCGACCAATTCCCGAGCAATGCTCACTTCACCCATTGAATGGCCTGCATCGGGGACAAGAATGAGATT
This sequence comes from Methanobacteriota archaeon, assembly GCA_018662825.1. GTDB lineage: Archaea > Thermoplasmatota > Poseidoniia > Poseidoniales > Poseidoniaceae > MGIIa-L1. Next base: position 7,249 of record JABJFI010000059.1, read on the forward strand.
GCTGTTCGGCATTGCTTTGTGTAATTCCCAAGCACTGCGAGCAGGACACACCACATCATATCGGCCTTGAACAATATTTGTCGGGATATGTTGAATGGTTTCGATGTGATTGAGGATATGGGCTTCTTCAAGGAAAATAGCATTGATGAAATAATGGCATTCAATACGGGCAAAAGCAACTGCAAAATCAAGGTCTTCGGCTTTTTCAAGATATGAATCGTCTGGGAACAGGCGACTGGTTGCCATTTCCCAACGAGTCCATTCCTTTGCTGCAGCACGTCGAATATTGACATCTTCACTGGTGAGACGGGTGTGATAGGCTTTGATGAGGTCTCCTTGCTCTTGGCGGGGGATATGTTCGCGATAAGCCTCAAATGCATCTGGGAAGATATGGCTCGCTCCATCTTGATAGAACCATTGAAGTTCACTCTTCCGACACATGAAAATACCTCGAAGCATCAAACTAAGTGCTCGTTCAGGGTACTCTTGGGCGTAGACCAAAGCAAGTGTTGAGCCCCACGACCCTCCAAAAACATGCCAATGTTCAATTCCAAATGA
>JABJFI010000044.1 GCA_018662825.1 Methanobacteriota archaeon
TCTTAACCGTGAATGATGCATCGGGAAATTCGAATAGCATCTCCACAACTCTGTTGATCACAGATATCACTCTGCCAATATTAGAACAATCCAGTCTGAATCTTCTTCCTTCGAGCGGAATGGTCGATGACAAAATAACCTGTACTGTTCAAGCATCTGACCCATACGATTCATCCGTTTCATTGCGCTATCATTGGGACCTCAACCCGAAGGTCGATGGTGACGATGATAATGGAAATACTCGTGATGATGCCGACCAAACCGGATATTCTGCTGAATTAGAATTTTCGAAACCAGGGCGTTATGATATTGTTGTGACCGTCTTTGACCAATCCAATAACTCCGATAGCCACGCCTTCACTCTCAGCATCGAGGAACTACCAGAAAAGGGAAGTATCGCAGGTATTTTACTGGTAATTTTGTTTATCGGAACCCTCACAATGGGTGTCTCTCTACTTGGACATCGACGTTGGCAAAATGGAATCGCCAAGGATTTGCTTGTTGGGCGAGGATTAAGTGTCGTTGAAGCTGAAGCCCATATGGCAACAGTTGCCAGTACCCGTAAAATCCCTCTGTTTTCATCGGCTGTGGTTCTTGCAGGACTTGATGCAGGTGAAGTACACTCGACTTCTTCAAAGGAAGAGGATGCAAAGGCTGCAGAAATGGCAGCGATTTATGGTTCACAATCGATGGAACAACCTTCTTCTCAGAACAGTTTTGCTCCACCAACTTTTACTCAACAAACCATTTCTCAAGGCAGTCAAGCCGCAGCAGCTGATGCCATGGCTTTGTTCAATGAAGAATCACCTGCACCATTGACTCAAGCAGTATCACGTTCCTCAATGGGAAGTGTCAGCGAACTATACTCTTCAGCACCACCTCAAACTGTGGTTAAAAGCGGAGGAGTAACTCTTCCCGAAGGTGTGACAACCCCTTCTTCAAAATCAGTTCCTAAAGAACCGTCTCAACCAGAAGCAACTTCTGAGCCAACGCCACGGAACATTACATGCCAAAATTGTTCTTCGAAATTCTCTATTCGAATACCTCTTGGTGCAAGCACAGTAGTAGTTGCTTGTCCAACCTGCTCTCAAGATACAACAGTAATGTCATGAATACTCCGCCCGTAGGGCGGGTTGTCAATTATGGCTTTATTCATGCATTAAGGGGATGGGTTCTCATAGTGGTGTTTCATGCTTGAGTCATGGTAGAGAGCCAACCGCGACTTATTCGTGTTGGCTTGCCGCAAAGTTCAGACCCCCGTCGAATGGCTGTAGCCATGGTATTACTGATGTTTTTTTCAATGGCTCAACCGGTGGGAGCAGATATCTCTGTTTCTAGAAACGACTTCGGAGTTCTTGATGAATTAGACGAGATATTATCGAAACGTACCGATAACGGTGAAGGGAGTGTAGCTGCACAAGGAGCAACTGATGCACTCAATGCAGTTGATATTGCCCAGCGACCGGTTGACTCTAGCGACCCCTTGTCTCAAGCAACCAGTTATCTCGACAGTTTGGAATTGAGAGATTCATCTCCATTCGTGGCTGACCATCCTCGTCCATATGATTTTCTTATGGATTCATCGACTCAACCTGAAGGTTGGCCCTACAACCTGTTTGAAACATTATTTTCAGTAGAGTCGTTGGGATTAACCGATCCCTTGGCAATCGGAATCAACACTTATGCCGTCTATGTCAATTTCACTTCACGCGATGGTGGCCCATCTCATGAAGCATGGGTAGAAGGTACATTCACTGGGGAATTGTTGGTAGGAACCGAAATTGTTTTGTTCAACAATTATATCGACATTGATGGTGATAATGAATCTGACCTTTCGGTTGGGCTAACCATAGAAGGCCTCGCCACTCAAGGCGATGGTTTTGGACTTGAGTTTGGAGATTGTGGAATCCCCCCGCTCACCCTCCCTTGTATTGAGGAATTATGGATTCGGCCAACATTCCAATGGAAAGTAACTGCACTCAATCAAAATGACTTCTTGTGGAATAATATGTCGCAACTTGAAGTAAGCCTGATGAAAGGTTTGGCTTTTGACGTCACACTTGATGAATCTGAATCCTATGCA
>JABJFI010000040.1 GCA_018662825.1 Methanobacteriota archaeon
GAGCGCCGGTGTTTGATTGATAAATTCGAGCGGTGTTTGCATCATTTTGGTACCATCCCATGCCTGCACCAACTTGGTTGCTGTCGTATGAGAAGTCCGTGGAATAGCATGAAGTCGAGAGGGTTTTCTCCCAAATCCGAACCCATTGAGTACCTGAAAATTCATACATGTCAAAACTAGAGCCGCTCTGTTCATATCCACCGCACATTGCGATATAGTTGCCATCTGGCGACCAAGCGATTGCATTAACTGTGCCCGGGGGGTTAGACAATGAATGGACCGTAGCCCTTGAAGTGACATTGACGATGTAAAAGTCACCATTACCTGCCAATGCAATCAGTTCACCATCGGGTGAGAAAGCAGAATCGTAAAACCTATCTTCGCCATTAGGATTCATTCCATTACCTAACTTAAGGCCATCAGCCACTTTGATGAGGAACACTTGTCCATTGGTGGTGCCCGAGTTGCCAGACCGGCCAATTGATACTGCCACAAGACTGCTGTCTGGAGAAAATTCGACGTCGTTAACATAATCTCCACTTCCAACATCGACATTGACTACGCCATGAAGAGAAGTGAGATTACTAGAGTAGTATATGTTCATGGTATCATCATCAAGTCCGGCTGCAACATATAGGCCATCGGGAGAAAAAGAAACAGAAGTAACATCCGTGCCAGCCGCTGCCGATACGGTATTTACATGAGTTGTTATATTCCATAATCTGACAAAACCATCATCAGATGCAGTAACGATGAATTCTCCAGATGGAGAAAAGTCAACATCTACATAATCGCTACTGGATGACGTTGTATATTCGTTTTGGAAATTTGGATTGTTAGTTGTCCATCCATCATTCAAGTCCGATGTGCCATCACCATCACGGTCAGGGCAGCCGTCTCTATCTACGCTAGAAGTGCCTGCAGACCATGGGCAATCATCGACCGAATCATCAACGCCATCGCCATCAGAATCCGCAGCAGAAGCAAGTGGCGATAAGGACATAATGAGCATTAAAAATACTAAGAAAAAGGCTCTGCACGAAGAATCCATGATAACGGGACTCTTCATTACTAAAAGGGGTTATGGTCTATATGTTCATGCTAATAGCGCGCTATTGCCCGATTTCACCGCCGATTCTTACGAAATCGCTCCTTGATTTGACTAATAATGGCGTGTTATTTCACGACAATTATAAGAAAAATATTATCTCATTGTGGACTTGGAACGGAAGGATTGAGATAGCACGCATCATAGCAGATGTATGAGCGATGGTTTACCAAAGGTCAGTGTCGCGGTTCAAGACCGCGTTTTGCTGCATTTGGGTGGACAGATTGAACAATCCGACCGATATGTCGTCGGACCCGAACTTACGCGACCGGGAATTGCTGAAGCATGCGCCCAGCATCCACCAAATGTTAGCCGTGCAATGAGAAACTTACTTCGCGATGAAGCAGTTTCAGAACACACACGTACGATACGAGGCGAAGACCGCCGTCAAAAAACTTGGCAATTAACTCAACGTGGGCAAGAATTAGCAGAACAATTGACAAAAGATTTGGGCTCAATTAAGGTGTTGCTGCGCAATAATGAAGGTGAATTATTGGAAATTGAGGCAAGAGAAGCACCAGAGCGATTGGCTGCGGACATCACACTCCTACAAGTGCTCATGCATGCCCAGCATGAAGGAGTATTGACATTTGGAGATATTCGATTTGGAATTATCAGCAAGAAGAATAGTTCCGCGATTCCAAAACCTGGCCGCCTTACCCCGATGACGGGTGCGCATGCAACCTATCACAACAAACCTCCAACCACGCGTCCTGTCCATGGAAGAACTGATGAATTACAAGCACTTCATGATTGGTTCGATGAACGAAAACCTTGCGCAGTAGTCCATGGAATCGCCGGCATTGGAAAATCAACATTAGTTGCTCATTGGCTTGAACAACGAATAAAACAAGACCCGTACTTGTCAATTTGTTGGTATCCCTGCCAACCTTGGGATCGTTCTCTAGGCTTGGCGACAAGTTTGCTTCACAGATTCGGAATCGATGAATCTCATGATCCGTATAACCTCATTGAAACGCTACCGCTAACACCTGGGGGTAAAGTCAATGTTGATTCATGGCGGCGTAGATTACTCTCGTACCTCACCGATGCACGAACGATTAGGGAGCGTTACAAAAACGAAGTTGGAGGGCCGCCTCCCTATTGGCTAATTGTTCTGGACGATGTCCATCATATGGAAGAAAATGCAAAGGATTTGCTTGGGGCTTTATTGCAAATTTCATTGAAAGCGCCACTTCGTCTCTTGTTTATCTCCAGAACTACACTTAGAATCTATGATCGTCGAGATGTTCATACTCGTGGCGTAGTTTGTGAAATGCCATTGAGCGGATTATCTCTTGAAGATACCAAGAACTGGCTCAGCCAATTGAAACATGCACCCTCTGTTGGCGTAGATGAAGTTCATGCTGCCACTGGAGGGCATCCACTGGCTCTAGAATTACTCGAATTGTATGGTCAAGCGACCCATGAAGATTGGTTGCGATTCCTTGATGAAGAAATATTGACCGGTTTGCCAATCCATGAATATGAGTTGCTTTCAACACTTGCTGTTTCAGAAAAGCCCATCCCATGGGAGAGGCTTTCTGAGGCAGTGAACTGGGAGGGGGTGCCGCCAAAGAATCTCATCAAGCACGGTTTACTTCTAGACTTAGATGAGGGTATGTGGCTCCATGAAGCATTGCGAGAGCGTTTGCTACGCGACGTAGGCAAGCACAAAGAAACACGAAAAAAGCGCTTGGAATGATTCAGAAATCTTCTGCATTCATATGGTCGTCAATCCACTTGAGCAATTGTGGTTTTGGCATAGCGCCATTTTTTTGACTTACAAGATTGCCTTCATTGAACAGGAAAAGGGCGGGTATGCCACGAACTCCAAGTCGGCCAGCATTCATTGGGTTGGAATCAGTGTCAACTTTCGCAATCAAGATATCGCGTTCGCCTGCAACTTGCTCAAGGGTGGGTGCAATTGCCTTGCAAGGTCCGCACCAAGGTGCCCAGAAATCGACCAAAACCCAGCCGTTTCCGTTCACTGTTGCTTCAAAGTCTCCATCTGTAACTGCTCTTACTTCACCCATAGTCGCACCAATGACGCCTCAAGAGTGGAGATTATGAGGCTTTGTACTGATTCAATTGATGAGAAAAACGAAACGCTCTTGACAATGCGATGTTTGGCTTCAATTAGGGAGAGCCATGATTATTGCACCAAGCATCCTCACTGCGGACTTAGCCGACCTTGCTCAATCTTGCCAAAAAGCAGTCGAAAGTGGACTGGATTGGCTTCACCTAGATGTGATGGATGGAAATTTTGTTCCGAATCTTACGTTTGGGCCACCGGTCATCAAATCTCTTCGCAAAGCACTCGGTGATGGCCCCGTTTTCGATGCCCACTTAATGATTGCAAATGCTGAAAGTTGCTTTCAAGATTATATTGATGCAGGATGTAATCATCTTTCCGTTCATGTTGAGGCTGCAACTCACTTGCATCGTTTGGTCACTGCAATTCGAGCTGCCGGAGCAGGCGTTGGCGTTGTTCTCAACCCAGGCACTCCCGTAGATGCTGCTCTTGAGGTATTATCCGAACTCGATTTGGTTTTGGTCATGAGTGTTAATCCGGGATTTGGTGGGCAATCATTTATTCCCACTGTGGAACAAAAAATTCGTGAACTCAAGCAAGCCATTGATGCTCAAGTCGCTGAAGGTGGCCGCCCTGTCCAAATCCAAATAGATGGAGGCGTAAAGGCACACAACATCGCTATGCTTCGAGATTGGGGTGTCAGCAATTGTGTTGTCGGCTCAGGATTATTCAATGATAAGGCCAGTGTTCAAGAGAATCTTGAAGTCATCAAGGCCGCTCTTCAACAATGAAGCGAGAGGATCAAATGAGAATCCTTGTGGTTTCTTTGCTCTACCCACTCCCACTCAATGCGGCGCGTGGAACCTTTGTTGCCGACCATGTGCAAGCACTGCGTGAAGATGGGCATGAGGTGCGTGTCATCAATCCACTTCCACGAATGTTACGCTATCAAGAGGCGCGCCGTTCTACATTGACCGGAGTTGCACGGGCACCTCGTGAATTTGAACACGGAGGAGTAGAGATTTTCGCCCCTCGATATACGGCATTACCCGAGCACCCTTGGCCGAAATTAACCATGCGTAGTCTTCGACGGCAAACCAAGAAAGTGAAGGTTTGGCTTGGAGAATGGAAGCCTGAAGTAATTGTATGCCACACTCTTTGGCCTGCGGCAATATTGGCGGAATCTTTAGCACAGTATTTCCACGTCCCTTGGACTGGAATAGTTCATGGCTACGATTTTGATGTGGGGCTGAACCATTCGTCTCTTTCTAAAATTACCAAGAAGTTGGCCGGCTCTCCTCGGCGGTTGGTGGTTGTATCTCAACGCCTGTTTGATGTCGCAAAAAGTATCGGCATTCCAGATGAACAACTTCGTATGATTCCGTGCCATTGCGCAGTAGAAGATGAGTGGCTTAAGCCACTTAAACAATGGAAAGGTCGATGGAAGAAAGACCGTATTGATGTATTGTTCCCTTCAGATCCGCGACGACCCGAAAAGAACCACTTACTTGCGCTCCAAACTGGAGAACTACTGGAGCAACGTGGATGGATTGTAGGCATGACTACGCTAAAACTACAGCCTCGTTCAATCGTATGGGATAGAATGTTAGTTGCTGACCTCACTCTCATAACTTCAAAACGTGAGTCAGGGCCTTTGGTTGCTCGAGAATCCATCGCCTGTGGCACGCCAGTGGTTTCGGTTAATGTCGGTGATGTCGCAACATATTTGCCCGAAAAATGCGTCGTTGACTCTTATGATGCTGTTTTACTTGCAGATGCATGCGAACATGTATTACAACACCACTGGAATGAAAGTTTCACTCTTCCTCAGGACTTTTCTCGCCAACATTTCCTTCACGAGTGGAACCAATTGCTTGAAGAGCTTGTGGAGTAAAGAGAAATAACAACAATCCTGTTCCTGCAAACCATGTCTTGGAATACAATCCTATGCATGAAATAGTCATGATTGTTAGAGCGAAAAACCATTCTTTTGAACGGTTGAAAAAGAAATCCCAGTTTCCGGTGAGATGAATTGAAAGAAATAGAGCAAACGCTGCAGAAAGCGTTGATGCAAGTGCTGCTGCATACAACCCGTGCCGGTCGCCAAATGGAGCCTGCCAACCGATGAGTAGGAAACCAAGCAGTGCGGCAAATACGACCACGGCTGTGATGAAGAAGGTAAAGCGCCATGGACGAAGACCAGCCTGTAATGCTGTGTATGTTGGAGTAGAGAGTAATGTGAAGCACCATCCCAAGAGCAAAATCATGAACAAATCAACTGCTGATGCGCCAAGTGAACCATCTGTGTACTGTGATGGAAAAGCGAATGGTAGAAATCCCTTGACGATGAAAGCACCTGCAAATATCCCAATTGGAAGTAATCCAAGACAAACATCCAATGACGCATTCATTTCACGAGAAAATCGATTCGGTGAAAAACGGGCTTTACCGAGTACTGGAAGTAGGGCTGCTCGCAAGGCTTGGGGAACAACCAATCCTGCTAACCAAGCCAATTGTGCAACATGGAAAAGGGCTGCTGAATCAACGCCCATTTCTGCACTGATGATGAATTTTTCAATTCTAACCACGTATGGAAGTACGCCAAGAGTAATGGCAAAAGGTAGAGCTTGAAGCATCAATGTCCGATTGTCGAGCCAATCTTTTCCTAATTCGCCTTGAACTCCATTATCTCCTTCATAGATTCGGACCGTTCGTTTTACCCACCATAACGCAAGGAGAAAACCCGACAGGGCTCCAAACAAAAAAGCCGATGCATAACCGACAACGCTGGTTATTCCAAAGGCGTAAAGGGACAAATATGCACCAGTGGTAATCGCTCGTTCCAAGACTTTGGTCCAGGCCTCAAGACGTGCTTCACCTGCTGCTCGCAAACCAGAACGCGGTGCGTAGGAGGCAATATGCGTGAGGGCAATTATGGCACAAATTAGCATCACCGGGAAATGGGTGGCCCAATTTGAGGAAACCAATGGGGTGATGAAACAAGCAAGCAGCAAAAACGGTATTGCGGCTTTGAATTGTAATTTGTAAATTCTGACAATTGAGGGCCAAATTCTATGTGGAGCATTTGGGCCATCGCGAGCAAGAAGTGTGGGTAAGCCCAAATCAATAATCAAAAACAGTGTTGCGAATACATCTAACGCGATTATGTATAATCCATATGATTCGGTCCATAACGCCCGAGTCAGAACAACTTGGCCGAAAAGTGCAAGGAAAACTGCTACTAAATCAGCACCAGCAAGCCAGGCGGAATCTCTTCCCATTTGTGGCCTGCGGGCGACCTTGACTTGCACCCCCTCCATACACATGGCTGATGTTGTCGCTCCTTGAAGCATCGGATGGCAACGCGCAGGTTCAAAACCAAATCCACCTACCGAGTGTTGAGGCGTACCTATGGTAACAACAGATTGGGTTGAAGGGGAAGTTCGCAAGGCTGTTCCGGATGCTGTGGTTGAAGTTATCGATTTGCATCGCTCAGGTGACCATTTTCATGTTCGAGTTATTTCGGATTCTTTCGATGGTATGCGGCCTTTACAGCGTCAAAAACTCATTCTTGCGGTGATGAAACAACACATCCCTCATCCCGTACACGCACTCGACCTCAAATGTATGACTCCTGCACAAGCTGAAACCGCAGGTGACACCGCATTTGACCCTCATGGCGGTGGACAAGGCGTCCATATCCGTCGTATCGAGAAAAACAAGGACTGATGAAAATGAATTGGACACCAGAAGAATTGCAAGCCATTGTTGATGAACACGCTCTCGTATTGTTCATGAAAGGAACACCGAATGAACCTCAATGCGGTTTCTCAAACCGTGCTGCACAAGTTATGCAACAATTTGGGGAGCCATTTGCTGCGGTAAATATTCTCACTGACTCTCGTGCAATTCCTTCGGTCTGTGCTTGGTCCGATTTCCCAACTATGCCTCAAGTTTTCGTTCAAGGAGAACTGGTCGGCGGTTCAGATATTGTGCTTGAAATGCTTCAAGATGGTAGTCTAAAAGAAATGTTTGATGCTGGACGTCAGTGAATAATTCTCTTACGAATCACTTCACATTCAAACTGGACGGCCAACTGCAAAGGTATTCCAGCCACAGGATTTGAGTTCTTCCAAATCCAAGACTCGCCGGCCATCGTAAATCAGCGGGGTGCGCATTTGTTTTGCTAGTGAAGACCAATCCAAGGCTAGACATGCTTTGTGAGCAGTCACAAGAACTGCCATGTCGTATCCTTGTGCACTAGAAATATCTGAAACGACTTCTACTCCTTCAGGATACATTGCATCTTCCAAATGAGGATCCCATGCGCCAACAGCGATGCCTTTGGACATCAAGGTCTCAGCCAACGGCTCTGCTGGAGTTTCCCTTGGGTCGCCAACTTCGGCTTTGTATGACCATCCTAGGAGTAGCACTTTTGCCTCGCCTGCAGCAACTCCAGCATTCCACATCAAATCACTCAATACACCAGCAACATGGCTTGGCATTGAACGGTTTACTGCTCGTGCTGCAGTGATAAGTCCCGCAGGAACACCAACATCTGCGGCTCGCTGAATCATGTAATACGGGTCTACTGGAATACAGTGGCCGCCGACTCCTACTCCCGGAGTGTAACGATGGAAATTCCACTTAGTTGCGGCTGCGGAAAGCACGTCTTCGACATCAACATCAAGAGCCGGGAAAATACGAGCCAGTTCGTTGACTAAAGCGATGTTGATGTCACGCTGAACATTTTCGATAACTTTAGCAGCCTCTGCAACTTCGAGTTTACCGACGTAGCGAACATCTTCGGAGGTAAGTTTGCTGTACAGTGCAACCAATGCTTCACCGATATCGGGGTTTGAACAACCGATGACACGTGCGACTTGTCGAACACCGTGTGCCGGGTCTCCAGGGTTGAAGCGCTCTGGGCAGTAAGCGATTTCCAAATCTTCTCCAATTTCCAAGCCCAACTCTTCGATGATAGGCATCCAAGTTTGTGCTGTGACGCCAGGATAAACTGTTGATTCAAGCACAACAATGGTGTTAGAACCTTTTGGAATGGCTCGAAACACATCTCGACCTGCCGCTGCCACGTATGATAGGTCGGGTTTGAGGTCGTGAGTAATTGGTGTTGGAACGGTCACGAGTACTACATCGCAATGTGGTACTGCTTCGGCAGAAGAATTGGTAATATTCCAACGTTCAGTTCCTGGTGCCGGCACAATGTCATCGACATCTGGGTCACCGGTTGGATTTTCACCCTTCAAGACCATGTCGACTGTGCGTTGTGAGACATCAACGCCCCAGACCTCAAAGCCCGCATCATGAAATCCAATCGCGGTAGGCAAACCAACGTATCCTAGGCCAATGATTCCAACCGTCAAGTCACCAGTTTCAGCGCGAACCGCGAACTGTGCTGGCTGAGCCATGGTTATCGCTAATGGCCCGAGTTCATCAAATCGTTGGTAATATGAGGTCGAATAATTTTAAGACTGCACGAACA
>JABJFI010000082.1 GCA_018662825.1 Methanobacteriota archaeon
CATTTCACCATCCCAACCACGGCCGTGTTCAGTGACGTTGGCTGCGGCAGTTGTGGTGATGGCAAATCCACCTTTTGCTCGGCGAACAAGCCATTTGATTTCTTCATCAGAAAGTGTTCCGTCTTCGTTGCTTTGCTTGTTGGTCATCGCTACCAAAACACTTCTATTGAGCAATACATGTCCCGTTCGAGGTAAAGTGAATCGACTCGAGGGGTTCATGTCTTGAGCAAGGCCAGCCACCTCTTGATGCTTCGCACGATTCAAACTGAAGTTGCCTTCTGCAATCGACTCTGAACTGATTCACACAAGGACCAATACACTTCATTTCGTTGTTCCAAACTCAAGTTGAGGGCATCAAAAGCCGCATTGTCGATTACTTTTCGGTCTGGCAAAGGATTCGGTTGTTGAGCACGAAGACTGAGGTAATCGTCATGATGAGATGGAAGAAATGCTCTCTGTTTGTCAAAGCCACATTCCTCAAAGACATCGAAAATTTGACGCTCTACAAACTGCTGGTAAATCTTATCACTCACTTTAGAAAAAACAGAAGGATGGAGCGTCTGATGGGCATTAAACTCGGGGCCATAAAAACTGAGAAGTCCGCCTCCAAGTCCCTTTCGCCCACATAATTCAACAAAGAACAGACTGATGGTGCTGTTGAGAGAAAGAATGACTTCTTGAGAACGGTATTCATCCTTCAGTTTCCCTAAGAAAAAAGAATCACTGACAAAATAATCCCCTCCCTCAATGAAAAATATACGTGAATTGTAAAAACGATTTGCAACGAGATCTGGCCGGCAATAATTCGGACTTGACAACGAAGAGAAAAGGTCAGGATGGGCAACTGAATGCTGACTTTCGGTGGACACACGGACTGATTCAACATCTTTGAATGATTTGACATATGCCATAGATGGTGCTTTTTTGCTCAAATTTAATCCAACAGAATATCCCTTGGGAAGAACTCTCAAATTATTTCGAAGTGTTCGCTGGCAGAGTTCTCCAATGGAGATGAATCTGTCCTTCATTTCATCCATGAGTTCATGATACAATGGAGGGGCATGCAAGAATAGACTCCATTTTGAACCAACATATTTACTCTCACTCATTCCTAAGTGAAGAAGTTCTAATTGAGTAATACATTGCTTTGTTTGGTTGACTTTGGAGTTTATTGAAGACTGAAAATCAGCATTGAGCATAGTAAATTCGACAATTGATTTTTGATTGGTTTTTTTAGTCATAAAGGTCATCACAGTATTGATTTCCGCTGTGCTGAACTGCCGTAATAATTTACAACCAATGATTTCAATATCCGAAAAGTTTGAGAGGAACTCTTTCTGAAGCAACCTTCCATATTGAACATCCATCCAAGTGTTGGAACAAATGAAACTACTCACTCCTCCGGTCTTGAGTAATTGTGTGGCCCGAGCATAAAAATAAGCATAAAGATCTGACATCCCTGAGATTACCCCTTGAAAGAGGTTATGTGAAATAACGTGTTCTTTGACTGTTTTATCGATTGATTCTTGGCGAACATAAGGGGGGTTTGCAATGATAATGTCAAAGCCTGGGGAATCGTTACAAAATATTTCTAGAAACTGTTGCCGAAATTCAAAACCGATGACTAAACCATCTTCTTGAGGGTTTGAACCGGTGACAGAATTACCTTTGACAAGGTTACTATTATCCAATCGACGAGGTTCTGAAAGACCGCAATTTACCCAATACCACAAACGGGTTTGGGTCACATCTAATGCCATTTGTTCAAGATCTATCCCGTACAAGCATTTTGAAGCCAGGTGAAACTTGAATTCTAAATTGGAAGAAGTTGTTTGAATGGGTTTGAACAAACGAAATGTTTCTTCAGCAGCCCCGATAAGTAAGGCGCCCGAACCGCATGCTGGGTCTATCAGCGTCATATTGAGCAGTTGTTGTTCATTTGGTGTAGTTCCAAATCGTTTTTCCAATGACTTTTGAACCATGAAACCAACCACATCTGATGAGGTGTAGTATGTACCTTGATAATGGCGGTCTTGAGCAAGTTCTTCGAACAGAGTAGCCATTATTGCAGGAGTGATACAGGCCTTGTTTGAACCATATTCATCACCACAAAATGAAGTCTTTTGAAACAAACCATTCGAACCAAATAGGTCGAACAATAATGCGTTAGGAACGTTTTCAATTTCAGGGTTCTGCATGTTAAAAAGGCGTGATTGGACAAGTCTAGGGGAAGCAAAGAGAGGGAGCAACGAAGTTTCAAACATTGAAGACTCTGAATCTGAAACTTCGAAACTAGCCCACTTGTTTTCGATACAAAATTGCAGATTTACCAGTCGAAGAAACAATTTCTTGACCGCTGTATGGTGTTGTTCAGCATCGAGATGTTCTGAATGAAGTCGACTTTTCCATCGGTGAAAAAGCGAAATATATTCCTTGCAAAATTCAGATTCCATTGATTCTACCCCTGCTTCACAAGGGAAGCACCATTACGGCTAATGCCGATGAGTTCATCATTCTTCGGATTCTTCATCTTCCTTCTCAAGGCCACCATGAGGTGCTTTGCCAGGCAATAACTTGTCCAACCACTTTGGAGACCACCAGTTGGCATCTCCCATCAAACGCATGGTAGCAGGCACGACTAATGCTCGAACAATAGTTGCGTCAAGCAGAATGGCAAGAGCTAATCCGAATCCAATCTGTTTGAGAATAATGATAGAAGACAGCCCAAAAGCACTGAACACGACAACCATGATGGCTGCAGCACCGGTAATCAGTCGCCCTGTCTTCTGTAATCCGTTGGCAACAGCAAGTGTATTGTCACCTGTCCGTTCCCATTCTTCATGTATGCGTGAGAGCATCAGTACCTCATAGTCCATCGATAATCCGAACACAATACAGAACATGATAACCGGATTAGTCGCCTCAATTGGTTGGGGCGTGAAGTTTAGTAAATCTGCACCATAACCCCATTGGAACACAAACACAAGCATACCAAACGAGGCTGAAATCGATAAGATGTTCATCACGATTGCCTTGATTGGAATAAGGACACTACGCACTTGAATGAAAATCAATACGATGGTTGCAATAAGAATGAAAGCCATAGCGATGGGAAGATTGTCTTGAATCGCCCAAAGGGTATCAAGGCTGTAAGCAGCAAATCCAGCGACCTTTAGAGATGAGTCTTCACCGGTAATCAGCGTAGCAGTGAAATCATCTCGGTCTTCACGGATATCAGCAACAAATTCATGGCTTTCTACGCTAGTGCTCGGCCCGTCAATCGCCAAGACAACATAGGTGACGTCGCCAGCGATGAATTGTTCACGAAGGTATTCTCGAGTTGCATTTTGTTCAGGTGTAAGATACTCTGTTGTCCAATACTCAACAACAGTTGATTCATTCATGCCAATTTGCGGTAATGCATAGCCAAATGCTTCAGTAATACGTTCGTCTTCAATCTGCGACACTAGCCATCTGTGCATAGTGCGTAGGTTGGTTTCATTCAGTGGGTCTGTGCCATCGAAGTCGATGACAACAAGTGCAGCATTGGATGTGCTTTTTGGCCAAATTTCGTCGATTCTGTCGAGACCAAGCCTTGACTCATCGTCAGGAGGCAAGGCATCACGATTAGCCAGGGAGAACTCGGCTTGGAAGAATGGAAGTCCCGCCCCTAGTAAAATAATCAGGGTTGGAATCAAAACGGCCCAAGGCCGTTCCATGACGGTGTTAGCAATTCTTGCCCAAACGCCGTCTCCATCATCGTTGGTTTCTACCTTAAACGAAAACGGGAGTTTTCGACCAGTGTTGATCTTTGGACCTAGGATAGCGAGTACTGCTGGTAACACAATGAGGGAATAAATCATCGCAATTGTTACGGCTAAAGTGCCGCCAATACCCAAACTTGGAAGACTAGTATTTGCAAAAAACAGCATACCCATTAGGCCGATGGCCACAGTGATGCCGCTGAAGAAGACCGCTTTACCTGCAGTAGCCACACTCATTGCTGTAGCGGTTCGAATATCGTCAGGATTGCGTCCCAACTCTTCGCGGAATCGGTTTACGAGGAATAACGAATAATCTATAGAAACGCCGATACCTATCAGAGAAATGATGTTCACGGCGTATTGAGTCACATCGGTTACGTTTGACAACCAGATAGTCACACCCATCGCTGACAACACTGTCAGAATGCCGACGCCAACTGGAAGAAGAGCTGCTAAGAGAGTGCCAAAAACAATTGCCAAGATAATCAAGGAAAGTGGTCCAGAAACAATTTCTGCCTTAACCAAATCTTCCTCAATACGGTGGTCAAAGGTATATTCTATCGCCGTGCCATCTGTCTGCCATGAATCAAAACCAGAGTCCATTTCAATGGAATCAGTATGTGTTCCATAGAGCGATTTTGCGTCTTTGCGGGATAAATCAATCATCACTCGGTTCTGAGCCCAGAACCCATCATCCCGCTCTGCTGTAACTTCAGAACGTGCATCTCCCACAGCGTCCCAAGAATATTCGATATTAACATCTGGCAAAGCCGCAAAAACTGCAAGTGCATCAATGACTTCCTGTTGCCACAACTCAGATGTATCATTCAATGTTGAATGATGAACCAAGAGGACAAATCCGTGGGAGCCTTCAACGGTACCTTCTCCGAATGCATTGTTCTTGATGGAAATAGCCTCAACAGATTCTAGATCTCCTTCGCCCCACGCTTCAGACCAATCAGGTCCCATGGACATGAGCGAAGCCATAGCAAAACAGGCCAAAATACCGAATGCCAAGACTTTCTTTCGATGGTCGTGGGTGAATTCACCGAGTTTGTAGAATGCGCGACCTTCGAACATTCGCGGGTCGGTAGAGGACTCCATACCGCAAAGGCCGGTTCGCCGCATTTATCAAAGAATGTTTATTTTGCCCAGACATAATCTTGAGAAATACGATTGAGACATACGAGGATTCAAAGCAGAGACACATTATGTCAAGGCATGGAACGAGCGTTGCTTGGAGGTGGTTGCTTTTGGTGTACAGAAGGAGCATTCAAGGGATTGTATGGCGTTGATTCGGCTTTACCTGCTTATGCCGGAGGCCATGACCCGAACCCAAGATACGAACCGGTTTGTTCTGGCACAACAGGCCATGCAGAGATTGTAGAAGTCGTTTTTGACCCCGAATTAATTTCTTTTGAAACAATTCTTGAAGTGTTTTTCACCGTTCATGACCCTACTCAACTAAACCGCCAAGGCAACGACGTTGGCACGCAATACCGCAGTTGTATCATGCCAACGAATGAACAGCAAAGACTCGTTGCTCGAATCACGCTTGAGAAAATGCAAGCCTATTTCGACAGCCCAATCGTCACGACCATCGAAGAGGCGAAGCACTTCACATTAGCAGAAAAATACCATCACGATTACTACGCACGCAACCCATCTCAAGGCTACTGTATGGCTGTGGTCGGACCAAAATTGAGTAAAGTTAGAGCAAAACACGCTCATCTATACATTGCGTGATGTTGAAGTGGC
>JABJFI010000087.1 GCA_018662825.1 Methanobacteriota archaeon
GAGATGCTACGTATTCAATAATCTCATTTTTCAATCGATTTAATCGTGCTTGTTTCTGAACGCCGTTTCCTTTCATTGTTATCATATTCATTATGTTTGAACAGATATAACAAAACGGCGTGGGAATGCCATGGGGTCCCCGATTTAAACATTAAAATCAACAGATATCAAGGATATCGGTCCATTTTTTCGAGGAGCCGCGACGGAACATATTTTCATGAAAATCACGCTGGCTAATATGAACACATCGCGCCAAACGCCCCCGATTATCATAACAACCATATTGGGCATGAATTGGAACCATCACCTGTTTCAAATCTATTTGTGGTCCATTGAACACAGGTTCTTGAATCTGAACAGTTTCCATACTCCCATCCCAAACGACATCGTCGGCAGTTGGCGGCAAAAGTGCTTCTGGTTCAAAATGCAACAAACCTTCCGCAGGCTTAACTGGCTTCCATGTACCTTTTCGCCCTTGGTCCAGCCAAGCAACCATCTTCTTCATTTGGTCAATTGTAGCCAGTGCAAGATGTGATCTTTCCCACCAACCAACCGTTCGAGCCAATGTGATATGATGCACCCCTGGAGTGATTTCTCGACTATCGAGTCCGTCAGCATATGTCCTACATAAGCCTGAAAGACGTACTGTGTAAATTGGTAAAGGGCCCATCCCAATATCTTGCAACCGGTAGGGATTGGCTAATTCGCCTAATAGAAGAAAGGGCCGACGTTCTTGCATTGAAGCGGCACCATGTTCAGCAAGAAGTTCTTCAACAGTCCCCGATTCACTCGAAAAAAGTCCACAATATGATTGGAGATTTTGACCTGCAAGAATCTCATCATTCTCTTGAGATGGGAATTGAAGTGGCATTACTTCACTTGAACAAAAAAACACCGCTTCTTGAGGTAAAGAGACAGGCGAGTTTGAGGGAGTATATGGCCAAAGCCTTGGCGAACTACCCGTCATATCCATGCCTCCATGCACTTGTTCATCAATTCAACGCTCAAGCGTCGAACACAGTTTCTTGCAAACATTGCGGGCAAGTGACTTTGATTGGCCGAACATCCGGAATTCCAAGGGCGACTCCACAACCTGGGCAAATAATGGCTTGAGCGACAGCAGCCCGCCGCTGTGCCGCTTCTTGAGAGGGGTCATATTCAAACCGAAAATTCGATTTATCCAGCATTGTAGCCGTTGCTGGAAGAGTTGCCGCTTCTTTGACATCTGGAATAAAATGGGCAGTTGCAGTGCCGGAGGGGTCGTATTCTTCAGATGAAGGCGAATAGTTTTGAGATGGCTGTGTGGTAGAATTGAGCACTTCCATGAGTTCTGCTTCTGTAATGCCGTATTGTTTTGTCACGCGGTCAATTTCAAGCATTTGGTCATAGCCAGAAAGCGTTCGTAATGCTGAGAGTTCGTGTTCCGGAACATCTGCCATGACCTTCTCATGAACTTCTGTGTTTTGAGTGTTCACTTATATTGAGTCGACTGGTTTTGCCGGATGCCGGAAAGCAAAGACTCGGATGTGGAAGACAACATGTGGTCGAAACCCTTGAAAGGAAAGCGCGTTCGCCGGCGCAATGAAGGAGTGTCAAAGATGGGCCAATCCAAACAACGAAAATTTACCCGAGAAGTTTTGTCGCAAATGTCTGCATCCGAACGTTCAGCTACCGCACGTTCGCTCACATGTGGAGAAACAATGACCCAGCCTCATTGGATTTGGGAAGACAGTTCCATGGTTGAAGTCATCGAGAATTTGACGGAAAACAATTGGGACCACATTTTTGTCATCAATGGCGAGGGCGCCCCCCAAGGACGAATTCACGCCGTGGATGTTCTGAAAATAATCGCTCGCAAAACGGTCAATCGAGACATTGCTTGGATGCACGTCATCCCTGCTCAACAACTCGTGAACCAACCACCAATTACTGTAACTGAATCGACCTCTTTGCTAAAAGCAGGTGCTTTGATGCTCGCCCATGACCTAAATCAAATCGGCGTTGTTGACCGAAATGGCGCCTTGATTGGAGTCGTTGGACACAACACAATGGCTCGAAAGATGCCTAAGTTTATTCTCTGAAATCAGATGCCCCAGTAGCGTTCAGTTTGTGCTTGACGAGTTCTTAGTGAACGTACAATGGTCATAGCCATCCATAACACAACAATCCATATCATTGGAGATTGGAGGTCGTTGATAATTTCTGGAACACTAAACTCATAGGATTCTCCACGCAAAACACGAGTAGATACGACCAATGCAGTATCTACGAATGAATATACCACCATGGCAAAGATACCAAGAATGAGTAAACGGCCAGAGAACGACCCTCGTTTGAGTCGCAACAACATGAAGCCTGCTGTTGAAGTCAAGAAGGCGATAACAATCCAAGCAAGTGCGGAATGCACCACTTCTAGCCACACAACAGATTTAGCGACAGTAGTAGTTATGTGAATATTGTATTCTCTATACCCTTCTGCAACAGCAAAAATAGCACTGAATACCGTGGCAGTCCACAAAAGGGATGAGAACATTGCTGCATCAGCATTGTCCCGCATTTCTTGAATCACTTTATTGACGGTTGCTTCAATTCCAGCGCCTTTGCTTAGCAAATATAGGCCTGTTACTAGAGGCAAACCACCGATTACGACTCCGCCAATTTCGTTTGGTAACATTATACCAAGTCCGAAAAGTGCTAAAACCAGGCCAACGGGAATCATAATTTTTGAACGCCATTTGGGGTCTTCGAGCGCCTTGACGATGTAGTAATAGGTACCTTCGATACCTTTCGATTGTTTGACAATTATTTTCTCGACATGGTCAATTCGCACTTGTGATTGAAGTATCGGGAGAACCGACTCATCCTCTGCTCCGTCGGTTACAAGAATTGCTTTATCTGGTTGGAATGCTGCCACCACTTCTTCTAATTGAGCAGCAACAGCGCGGTCTGAACGAATTCCAACCTTTTCGTCACCAGTTAGAATAGCAATCTCCACTTCTTCTTCTTCTGAATTATTTTCAGCTAAATTGTCGTGTTGCGAAAGCGCCCCAAGAATAGCATTGGTATCACTTTCTTCAGGGTCAGCAATGCCAAGTTTAAGGGCGGCAGCCATAACTTGACGACGCCCGACAACCGGCCCACGAATGCCAGTTTTCACACCGAGATCATTATCTCGGTCGACAGTTAAAACAAGCGTTCGAGTCATTGCAAATCACCGGTGGTTGTAGGAACCTAAGAACCCACCTGTTTCAAAGTCTTCGCGCGAATGCCCATTATTCTGTGGAATCGGGTTGTTTTCCCTCAATCTCATCTTGAGTTGCAACCAGTGCTAACGCTTCCGCCTCTGCTCGCTGATTCTTCGCTTTCCAACGTTGCGTGGCGCGGATGTATTTGAGCGGATGGTCAAGCCATGGCTGGTCACACAATCGGTCATCGCCAGGTAGAACAGGGCAATTGTGGTTGACTTTGAGTTTACCACAGCCCGATGGAGTGTACCCGTGCTGATACACATGATCAACTTGGTACGTAGTGGTGCTTTCACTGAAATCGGGAGCGCCCCGGAAGAAACCGACACAGGACTCCTTTGGCAACGCTAATGTGGCTGCCATTGAGGCAAGAAATAATCTTCCAAAGTGATTCAAATTCACGCCATTCGCTAATTCAGCTACTGCCTTTCTCATACAAGGGGGCCAATCATTTTCATCCGCACCAACCAAGGAAATTGCTTCTGATGCCTTGGTCGCCATAAGATTTCGAACCATTCCAACAGGTTCAGCAAGCCGAATTGCCAAATCCATGGTAATTTCTCCCATTTTTTCCAAAGCCTCGGCCTCGACACCAGACTTTATTCGTTCACGCAATAACCGTGAAAGTTTTGCCGATGAACCGTATTGCGGTTCTTCGAATAAGGTAACCCACCCCTCGTGTACATCACAATTGGGTAGCCTCCACCGTGAACCTGTAATCTTTGGACAAATCTCGATAAAATCACTCAGTCCAATTTTCCACAACGGCCCAGATTGAGAGCGTCGCCTCTGTTGAAGGGCGCCACCATAATGTGCGGGCGACTCAGATGCTAAAGGCGTAGCGCGGTGCTCAACTTGTTGGATATCTGAAATGTAGGTTCGAGCAATAATGTCGAGATTTTTATGATCTTTGATGAGTATTTGTTCTGCACGTGCCGCTTCAGCCTGAGCCCAGCGCGCAATGAGCCGTTCATCTTCCGAGGCGCATACAACTAAGCGCGCATAATAGAAAGAAAACGCTTCAATAATTCGCCCCTCTTCAGTGAATAAATCCCCACCAACAACTTCGACACCTTCTTTGGATTGTATTGAATCAATCAGGCGTATTCGGGCACGAGAGCGCGCCTTTTCCATCCAAGAACCATCCAATAATTCATCCAAATCGATATTGTGTTCAACCGCCATACCCCTTATCCAATCACCTGCTTGAGGAAGGAATGGGTAGCGGGCAAACGTCACCTCGTCGTCCAGTACCGGAAGGGAACTTGGGACGGGCATGGTATGCCTATGCGCGCCAACTGCATAAGAACTTCAACCAAAGTAACGGATGGTTCATGTGCAGGCGTCCAACCGCCAAAACATGCATGATGCTCCAACACTGAATGCATTCCACATCCAAAACGAGGTGCGACAATCATTTGGTTGGTCTGAAGCCGACGACGCCGAAAGTGCAATCCAACTACAAAATCACCTCGAAGAGCATGAAGATTGGTCACCTGCAAATCGAGAAAAGGCCTTTGAGCGGGTGAAAAAACAACTCTTGAATGCTGAACGTGTTGTTGTCATAGGGGCTGCAGTCGAGGAGAATGAAATCAAACACTTCAATCAATCTGGGGACGTATTTATTGCAGCAGATGGCGCAGTAGGCGCTGTTGAAAATTATTCTCAACTTGCATGTATTGTTTCAGATCTTGATGGCGGTGCATATCTAGATGCTGCAGCCAGCAAGGGGCAGACAATCATCGTTCATGCCCATGGAGATAATCTCTTACAATGGAAAAAAACGCTTGCTGTGTGGGAACAGTATCCTTCTGTACCGTCACTTATTCTATCTCACCAAGTCACCAAAGCGATATCAGGAATGTATAATTTCGGTGGATTCACTGATGGAGACAGGGCTCTTTGTTTCGCTCTTTCCTTGGGCGTTTCACCTGAGAGAATCCAGTTGATTGGGTTTTCAATAAATCGTATTGGCCAATGGTCTGGCATCACAAATGTCGATAATAAACTTCAAAAATTAGTATGGATGGAACGAATTGTTTCAGAATTAAAATTTGGCCACTTCATTAAGAAATAAAACACACTACTAAAAAAAACAAAGGAAATTGAATATCATGGAGCGTAGAAAACTGAATTTGATACTGTGGCCCATCGCCCTTATCCTCCTAAATTCCCTTTGGTTTGGAGTTTCAGATAATGCCGCACCACACGAGATTAATGATTATGAACATGCAATTGAAGAACGCACCATAACCCTAGCGGGAGTTTTTGGCCAAGACAAACCGATGCCTTCTGTGTTTGAAGTTGAATTCAAAGGCCTTTCAGTCGACGAGGGAGCAGTCGAATGGAAAATCTTTGACGATAAAGATAGAATTGTAGCTCAATGGGCAGGAGAATTAAATGATAAAGACGCTGGATGGGAGGGGGAATTAGAGCCAGGCGAATATCGATTCCAAACGACGACGGACCAAGGCATTATTACGAAACAAACACTGTATATCCAACCATTCGGCCCCTATGTTTTTGAGGGCCACCTCACCCTTTCTGTGATGCTTGTAATTATGGCATTCGGGGAAACACTTGTTCGTAAAAAAGGCGGCGAATATTTGTCCAAAAAGAACACAATGAACGCCCAAGTTACAGAAAAAGCACCCTTTTCTCAAAAGAAATATGGTATGCCTGAATACGACGACCTTCCTAGTGAAGATGACCCTTGGAGAACGCCAAAAGGTCTGCAATAAATTGGTTGAGAAAAGAAATAGTTCTTCAGTTCAGCAAGAGTTTGAATATAGAAACGAACTGAAACGCGAGTGAAAAACAATCACATTCAAGTTGACTTGGCGAATTCAAACCTTGAGGTTTGCTTGTCGAGCCATCAACACAATATTCATGCTGTGTTCCAGCATTGCTGCATTTGCCCATGCTTGGTCTAGGTCAGCGCCAACAGCGTAAGCGCCCATTCCGCGAATCACGACACAACGCATACTTCCTTGTTTGAGCGCTTCCAAAACCTGGCCCAAGAAATTCTCAGGATTATCTTCATCGGGATCGACAATAATGACCTTGCCAATTTGCTCTTTTCCGGTAACATCGATAGGTTGTAGAAGTACCAAGTCCTTTTCACTACTTACAGCAGTTGTAGCCGCACCATGCGAATGAATGACAGCAGCAGGGCCGCCAGTTACCATACTGACAGAAGCAAGAATTACTTCCATGATTCTCCAGTCCGAAGGAGCACCGCGCGGAGGATTTGCCTGTCCGAGCAATCCTGCACACAATCCACGCTCATCAAGCCGAGGAAGCATGGTTCGATTGCGTGTAGCAATCATAATCCCAAGATTTTCAGGATGAAGCATTGCGATGGTGCCCATTGTAGCTCGAATGAGTTGTTCACGGTCGAGTTGCCGAGCAAGTCGAGCAAAATCACTGACAAGATAGGCTCCGATGACAATATCTTCGATCACTGCAGGAGGCATTGGTGGCGTTTCAAGTTCTTCAATTACTTCAGCAGCGCCCGCCATGGATTGGCGCAAACGTTCTACTTCAGCACTGAGGCGAGCAATTTCTTGTTCCGCAAGAAGTTCTTGTTCTGATTGTAGCGGCAGGTTCTCTTCAACAGGTTCTTTTTCTGCTGCAGGAGGTTCTTCCTCACCCTTCGGTTGTTCAGTTTCTTCAACTGCTTCTTCAGGTTCAGCGTCCGTAGATTTCTCTTCTTCTGCTGCAGGAGGTTCCTCCTCACCCTTCGGTTGTTCAGTTTCTTCAACTGCTTCTTCAGGTTCTTCCTCCTCAGATTTTTCTTCTTCTACTTCTTCGGTATTCTCTTCTTCAGCCGATTCTTCTATTGAATCAGATGGAGTTTCAGAATCGTCTTCAGCAGGTGCTTTCGATGGAGGCCCCGATGGTGGACCTGACGGTGGACCCGACGGAGGGCCTGACGGTGGACCGGACGGAGGGCCGGATGGAGGGCCGGACGGCCCTGTTGGCGCAGGCGCATCATCTTGTGATTCAGAAGCAGGGTCTTCGGACGGAGGACCAGACGGAGGACTAGACGGAGGGCCAGATGGAGGACCTGATGGAGGACCTGATGGAGGGCCGGACGGCCCTGTTGGCGCAGTATCATCTTCCTTTTCAGAATCTACGGCTTCTTCAGAAATTTCTTCTTCGACTTCTTCCTCTAAGGCAGGTTCCTCAACTGCTTCGACGGTTTCAACAACCTCTTCTTCAGGGGCTTTCTGTAGCTCACCTAAGCCTCCAAAAGCGGCATCAAGAAGGTTTCCAACTTGAGCATCCTTTTGCTCTTCTTTTGTTTGTTCAGCAGATGTTTTTTTTCCCGCCACAGATAACGCCCCACACAGGCCACACGGCGCGGCTTAAATAGCGGTTGCGTAACGGAGGACTTGCTTAGGCCCGCTTGGTGTAGAGGTTATCATGCAGGATTGTCATTCCTGCGACCCGAGTTCAATTCTCGGAGTGGGCGCCTACTTCTTCATTCCAAGAGATTTGAAATACCGTCATATTCCCATGTTTTTGGGTAGGGTCTTTACTTTTCATCCAATTCATAGTTCTTGGGTTCTTTATATGGAGTTGAATTAACCAATTTGCTGAAGTGATATTATGAGTGAAAAAACATACACCGTAG
Organism: Methanobacteriota archaeon; assembly: GCA_018662825.1. Taxonomy (GTDB): domain Archaea; phylum Thermoplasmatota; class Poseidoniia; order Poseidoniales; family Poseidoniaceae; genus MGIIa-L1. Next base: position 7,885 of record JABJFI010000087.1, read on the forward strand.
AAATAGCAGATGCCACTGGACACAGCGTTGTCGAGATGACCAAGACCGACCTAATTGACCAGGCCTCAAAGAGCCAAGGCAGTTGGATTTTTGTTGACAACCGCATGGTTGCAGCAGACGAACTTGCGAACACAGACTTCGATGCCGCACAGCACATCCGCATGGTTCCAGCCCTTCAAGCAGGCAAAGGACCGAGCGAAGAAACAACCTATACCGTTGAAATCGCAGATGCCACTGGACACAGCGTTGTCGAGATGACAAAGAACGAAATCGTAGAACAAGCCAAGCAACAATCAGGTTCTTGGGTATTTGTCGACAACTGTATGGTTGCCACAGATGCTCTTGCAAACACCGATTTGAGCCAAGCCCAACACATCCGTATGGTTCCAGCACTACTTGCTGGCCAGTAACCCGTTTTCAACGTCTGAACGCCACCGCCCTCAAGGGACACCTTCAAGAAAGGGTGGCGGGTCGCGTGGAATGGAGTCGAATACTATGGTTGAACTCGTTGATTACAAATGCGCCATCTGCGGAAACCTTGAATCGTTCCACCGTGAACGCAACGGAATCAGTTGCAAAGCGTGTGGTTCTCGAATATTCATGAAGTTGCGCCGACAAGGCAACAAAACGATCAAAGCCGAGTGATTTCACTCAATTGACTCCCGCGCAGGGTTGAAAGACCTCTGGCAATAAGAGTGATTGTATGTCATCTTGGCTCGCAGAGAAAGCACCTCTTATGTTTGAGGATTTATTGCTTCCAAAAGCAGTACGGGCCAACCTCCAGCACACTTCACTTCAAGCAAATCCACCTCATCTTCTCCTTTCAGGCCCCGCAGGAACGGGAAAAACTGCAGTATGGCGGCTCTTGGCGCGCCAAGTGCTTGGCCCCACATGGGAGGCACGAACACATATCCTTCAAGCACGTGATTTGTCGCGAACATCAGGAGCTATGGCAAAATTCGAAGAATTCCTCCGTCCCGAAGGAAGCGGTTCAGATGACACGCTCGCCGGCCGCACAAGTCTCGATGCATTTGACCACACATTTTCTTCATCCACCGCCAATACTCCGCCGCCCGCAGGTCAAGAATGCAACTATGATTCTAATGAAAGGGCCCCTGTTTCACGATTAATCGTCATAGAGGATGCGGATTACCTCGGTACGATACGCCAATCCTATTTGCGAAGAATGATGGAAGTCAGCAGTGGTAGTGCACGTTTCATTTTCACCGCTCATACACCGTCTCGTATCATTGAGGCATTACGGAGCAGAACACAGCACGTCCGTCTCCCAATAATCCCCCGTTCTGAAATAGAACGCCGCCTCCATGAAATTGTCGAAGAAGAAAACATCACGCCCGTGCGGGGCATTCTTGGCGACATCTCCCATGTTTCGGCAGGAAATCTTCGGAAAGCAATTTTCATCACCGAAATCCTTGCACTGCGCATGCTTCTTGATGACCGCAAAAATTTGCAAAACCTCTTGGCTGCAACATCCTTGAGAGAAGTTCAACATGTTCTTGAAGAAGCATTGCGCAACCGAGTGCATGATTGGAGATGGGAAAAAGAAGGGAACAAGAACAAACGAGTTCTCAAAGGTGCAATGGGTGTTTTAGACCAGGTCATGGCAGAAAATAGTCTTGAAGCCGAAGACATTGTGACTCATTTCCATCATGTCTTGACCGAGGGAAGGTTGCATCTTAGTGAAGAAGTTCTTTCAGAAATCCTTCTCTCCCTATCTGTTTGTGATGTTGCGTTGCATAGATCGATGCAAGGCCGGATTGAATTAGAGAGATTTCTGTTCCAAGTTGCAGAAATCGGGCAAAGGATGGACATTGCGAAAGCGTCATGAAACCCCTTCGACAGGACCGGTTGGGCGTGTAGCATAGCTGGATAATGCATTGGCCTCCTAAGCCGAAGATCCCGGGTTCAAATCCTGGTGCGCCCGTAGAATCATCAGTTTTTGAGAGAAGTCAAAGGCAAGAGCCAAAGTAAGAGAGGCTTTGTCTTGGCACGAGCATCATGGTTGTCGACGGGAGCGGAGCGGGAGGTTCAGACGCGTATATACCTCTCCCAGACCCATATGGTGAAGGTTTTGAATACTCAGAAGACCCGATTGAAAACACACGTAAACAATGGTTCACGCTTGAACGCCGCCGTCTTAGGGCAGGACGAATTGCCCGCACCCCTTTCCTGATGATTTTGCGAACCTTAAGTGGTTTTTTCCTTGCAACCTTTGCATTTGCAAGCGTCATATATTCACCAATTATTGAGTCTGCCGATGGACTCATTTTCATGCTTATCCCCTTCGCCATTATTGCAGCTGGTCCAACTATTATCGCTGGAGAATCAGCATGGCAAGCCATGCAAGCACGAATTTCTTTGAGGGAACAAGGAGGAGTCCATGGCGGGAAGAAACATGCTTTGCGAGCCAAACCGGGCATGGACCGCATCATCGAAAGTCTCAGCGACCAACGCCGGAACAACGTTGTACTTTTGTTACTCTCGACATTAACAGTTACGCTAATCATCCTTGCATCAGCAGTCACATCCAATTCCTTGGCATGGAACCTCGCTCTTTTGGTTGCCATGACGCTTGGCATTGCCCAATCATTCCATGGAATTTTCTCATATGGATTCATCCGTCAACTTGGAGACCCATTTCCCTCTCTCGTATTTCATGCACCGACTCATCATCCAACACAACTCGGCAGCGTCTTGGGTGATTTACTGGTCGCCCACCTTGACCCGGATTTATTTTTAGAATGGGAAGTCTGGCAGAAACAGTTCAAGAAAGCGCTGATTCCAGGCCACATTACAAAACAGGCACTTGAACGACTCCTCTACATTTTACACCTCCATTCGGAGCAAGAAGTAGATACGAAAATGGCGTTTACTGAATTGAAATCATTCATCAACGAAAATCGATTCGAAGCCCTTCTCCTCGATGAAGAAGCTAGATTCAACTGGCGTACAATTCAACGTCTAATCGCTCATTCAAGAGGCTGGCAACCCGAAGGGTTTCTTCTCCTTGACCGTTTACAAAACGACCTTCTTGCTGGAACACCACCTATGCTTCGGGCTGAATGGAGAATGGATGTGGCTTTGGCTGAAAATTGTTATGAAGGTGCGGGCAATCTGTTTATTGTCTTGAATAATCAAACATTTGAATCCCGGCATGTGCGAGTTGAAGTGTTAACGCCGAATGGTGAACCTGAAACCCGTGACCACAGATTTGAATTGAGCGCATGTCCGCCACCTCAAAGCGCAGTGCTCCTTTCACATCCGACAGACGAAGATGCTTTGGATTGGATGCCACGTTACCTTGAACGCGGTGTTGTCCTCTGGATAGGAGTGGCATGGCCAAGAAATTTCAACGGCCCTGCGGATGTTCAAGTTATACTCCGTGACGATGATGGTATTGTACTTGAATCCCAAGTGATTAGAACAATGATTCAACGGGCGACAGGGAATCAAATATCCCAAAGAATTAGAAAATTAGAAGCGGCTCGTAAACATGGAGAGTTAGCATTACCGAACCTCTAGTTATTAGATAAAAAACGCCGTTTGGGTTGTTTGCCGCCTACGGCGTTCCATGTAAATTTGGAGGTCGCTCAAGCGCGTTGCTTATGGATGGGGGGCACTTGGGACAAATTACCGGATGTGAGACCTTGGAAGCATGGGATGTCATCATACTAGGCGATGGGCCAGCAGCCCTCCGTTCAGCATCAGAGGCTGCAAAGCAAGGCGCTACAACCCTAGTGCTTTCTGTTAATGCCCTTGGCAGTACTACACATTTCGCTCAAGACGGTCTTGCAGCACCTCTACAAGAATCAAATAATCGCAATCACCGTGAAGACACGATTCGAGCAGGTGTGTTCCTAAACGATCAGGACATCGTCGCTTCACGTTCTGCAGATGCAAGTCGCCAAGTCGACCTACTCGAGCGATGGGGAGTTAATTTTCGCCGAGATGCTCATGGAATTCCTTTGGTTCGAAAAGCCCCTGGTCATGGAATGGCACGAAATGCAGATGCAGGAGATGCTACCGGCCGTGAAATACAACAGGTACTCGAAGAACAATGCATGCGCCATGGTGTTATTCGCCGAGGCGACCACCTCCCACTTTCTCTCATACATACCAATCAATCTGTCAGCGGAATTACGGTGGTAGATTTGGTAAATGGCCGAATAGTGGCTTTGCAAGCAAAGGCCATCATTCTTGCAGATGGAGGGTTTGAAGGTGCATTCAGCCACGGTGCAGTAGGGCTCGGTCTTGACCTAGCGTTCCGCGCAGGAGTTCCATTGAGAGACATGGAATTTATTGCTAACAGCCCTCTTGGTCTCAAAGATACCAACATGGTTTTGCCAGTCGGTCTTCTCCATGATGGCGCAACATTGCATGAAGCAAGCGGAGCAGATTTAGAATTCGGCGAGGGGGGCCTAGATGCTATTTGCCAATCTGTGGCAAACGCATCACAACCTGTTCTTGACGCTCGAAATATGGATGCCTCTTCCACATGGTGGAGTGCACTTTTCCGAAGCGTCCAACAACGAACAGGCATCGATATGACTCGACAAACCGTTGCCCTTGAAATCCGTCCTTATTCGACACTTGGGGGAATAACGGTTGATGAAAAGGGACGAGCGATTCTTTCGACATGGTCCCGATGGTTTACAGGATTGTATGCCGCTGGCGATGCGGCCTGTTCCGGATTCCATGGTGCCGATATTTTACCAGGTAACCACATGCTCGACGCCATACTTGGCGGTGCAGCTGCTGGTGCTGAAGCGGGTAAATGGGTTAAGCACCGTCAATTCTCAAATGCACAAGCAGCACATGAGGCTGAGCAAGCCGCACAGGCAGACCACGCCGCAGTTTCCGAACATTCTGAAGAAGGCGTTGTCCGTGTCGGTAATGTTGTTTCAAAAGTCCGAGACGCAGTTCAAAATGCCCTCGGGTTCAATCGTAATGCAGCAGGTCTCGAATCAGCAATCGAATCATTGGAATCTGCCAGTATTCTTGCTGAATCAATACACGTTGATCAATCGTCTTTGATTGCTAATACAAATCTCGTCGAAATCGCTCGCGTGCAAGCATCCGCTCGTCTTGCTCGTGCTTCTGCACAAGCAGCACTTGCCCGAAATGAATCTCGTGGATGTCATCATCGCAGCGATTTCACAGATTCAAACGATGAGCACCTCCATCACTACACTGTGAATCAGAAAGGTGAAGTCAAGACTTTGGCCCTTCGTAAGAGTAAGACTGGAAATTGGATTTTGCCCCCGCAATAATTAGAAATCATCGAAAATCCGGTGAACTACTGAAAAGGGAAACCATGTGGCGAGGTTATGGCCGAGCCAACATTGTTCGACCGAATTTTGGATAAAACCATTCCATCACATAAGGTTGCTGAAGGCGAATATTGGTACGCTTTCTTGGATATTTTCCCGCGTCGAGAAGGCCATACATTGGTCATCCCAAAGCAAAGTGTTCGCCGTCTTTCAGAACTTTCACAATCAATGAGGGAGGCGTTGTTTAACGGCGTAGTAGAAGTACAACAAATTCTCTCCACCCATTTTGAAACTGAAGATTTTACCGTTTGCATTCATGATGGACCGCTTGCCGGCCAAGAAGTACCTCATGTACATGTGCATGTCATTCCTCGTAACGCTGAAGATGGCGGCTCAACATTGCAAGCAATGTGGCCACACGCCCCTCCATTAGGCGGCGATGTAGATCACGAATCCTTGGGTTCTCTTTCTACTCAACTTCAAGAGGTGAAACAATGAGCAATTCTTCAAATCCACCTAATACCGACCATCGCGGCGAAGACCTTCCCACACTTTCAAAGTCAGCAAAAAATATGCGGATGGATAAATTATTATCGACTCCAATTCCCTCATTCGAAGGCGATACCCCTGGCTCCTTTTTCTGGTCCCATGTTGCTTTTTGGATTGCACGGCGCATTCTTGCAGTTCAGTTCCGAACAAGTGAAGTGACAGGCGTTGATACTCTCCCCCTAGAACGTGGAAATCTTTGCTGTGCATGGCACACTAACGGTCTCATCGACCCGCTACAGATAGTCCTTAAACACCCCAATAATTTTCTCATGGGTGGCCGCCATGATTTGGTTACACGCCCATTGCTCGGTTGGTGGACACGGAAATTAGCAGTGCAACCTGTGGTTCGTAAAGCCGAACTCTTGAGAGGCGGTTGTACAGAGGAAGAGGCTATACATTTGAATGGCCGTTCGCTTATGATGCTGGCGACAGGAATTTCAGCAGGTTTTGGGTGTGTTCTTTTCCCAGAGGGCACAAGCCATAACGAATCCTCATTGCTCCGGTTCAGAACAGGACCATTCCGAACTGTTTTTGCCGCTGCAGCGATTGCCAAAGCCAACGATCAACCCATTCCTGCCGTCATCCCACTCGGTTTGCATTTCAGAAGGCGCGATCATTTCCGAACTGATGTGTGGGTTGAATATGATGCACCTCATTACATCCAAGAAGATGAAATTCCAAATGAACTTGTTCAAGCTGTTGCGAAAGGCAATTGGGTTGAGCCTGCGGCAGAAAATGTCTTCGCTCTTCGTGATGCTTTGCGTATCAAAATGGGCCCACTCACACCAAATACGCGAGATTGGGATGAATACCATGCCCTTCACCTGTTGGGGCATGTTGAGGCTCGTAGAGCCAGCCAACCACTACTTTCATGGAGAAAAGAAGTCGAGGCTGCACGTGTATTTCGTACTTTACTTCAACCAAAACTTCCAGATGAAAAAATAGTTGAAAATTCAGAACTTCCGGAGATTACGCATCCCGTTTTCATGCCAGCCAAAGCAGTAGCAGGATTGCTTCAAAACAATCATCTCGATGGACGGGATTTGAATAATTCAGGAACAGATTTACGCAGATTTAATCCGGTTCGTGGATTGACAAAATTGATTCGACTACCTCTACTGGTAGCTATGTTACCATTGTTTTTGTTTTGCTTCCTGCCACAACTTGCTGTAGGACGATTGCTTGGAGATTCAACCGATGAAGGCGTAGATGCCCGGACCTCGTATCATTTCCTTGCCGCGATGTTTGGCTCTCTAATGTTTTGGCCATTTATGGCCCTCGGGATAATGGGGATTGAAAGCATGTACCATAGTTCAGTAGAATCCATACTTGGATTCGATTGGTACCTGTTGTTCGGTACAACCTCTCTACACCAGATTTTGGCCATGGTGGTCTTTTACCTCTCTCTTTTCCCTTGCTTTTGGTTCAGTGGCCGGACCTCGGCTTTGTTTTGGGACGATTGGTGCGATTTCAAACAAACAATACGTCGTTTGAGGTTCAATGCTACAAATCGTCAAAACCTTCGCGGGGCACTAAAAATCCTTAACGAAGAAATGGACAAATTGTGATATATCCTTGAGGGTGCTATTCAAACGAGAGGAGTGTTTACGATTACCATGTCGGGTAAAGATGCGATGCTTAAAGTCCGTCAATGGATTGAACAAGAACGCCTTGTAGTGAAAGAGCAAAAAGATCCTCGAGCAGAAATGCACTTACTCATACGCTATCCACAAGGGCCGCAAGGCCATATGTTTGCAGTCGTAATACCGAAAGGGCGCGACTTAGTCGCCGTTTCGAGCATGACTCGTGTTGATGAAGGACAACAAAAAGAGATGTCCACCCACATGAAAGAAGACAAAGAAGCATGGTTGGAATGGATTCATGACGTACGCCTTCAATTGATTCGAACAAGTGTTGATTGGGGCATACACATGGGCCATGAAGGAGACCAAAAAGTGGGCCCCCTTCAAGCGTTCAATGTGAGCCTCCCACTTTGGTTTGACGGCCTCACAAAGAATGAATTCATGCATACGCTTCGAAAACTATGGCTTGCAAAACTTGGAATAATTCACGAAATTAAATTCACACACGGGCCAGGAATTGGAAAGCCAGGTCCTGTTGATGATTGGGTGAAGGCAAAACGAGAGGGAAAGCAACCTCCTTCAAGTTCAAATGAAGGTTCTGACCAATCAACTCATCATGAAATAGAATTCGATGAAAAAATGTCTTTTGGCTCCGGATTCGACCCTTCTGAATGGGCATAAGCGGCCAAGTCAGGCTTTTGAAGGCCCACTAAAAAAAATGACTTGAATGGGTCGCGGTTAAGTAGCATGAAAGTCTGCTTTTTTTCAGTCTAACCTTGGATGTGTATTTATGAGTCAAAAAATTAAATCAGTCAGCCTTGTATCAATTATGTTGCTTTCCGTCCTCTCGACGTTGTTTTTAGCAACTCTAACTGCCACAGCAAATACCGTTGTTATTACCGAAGCGATACAGATTGTTGATGGTGGAACCTCCTCCGATACGCAAACAGCAGTCGGCTCCGACAGTGAAGGAAATGTTCACGTTGTTTGGGCCCGAAATAACCTCCACCTCTACTATTCCATGCTTTCACCACGTGGTGAAACATTGATTGATACCACCCAAATCACTAACCCAGGACTTCACAAGATTTGGCACCCTGACATGGTTGTCGATGAAAACGACAAAATCCACATTGTTTGGGCCGATAAATCCGCTCAACACAAAATCGTCTATACCGTTCTCAACCCATGGAAGGCTGCAATGGATGGTTCGGCTTCCGACGACACAACACTTTCTGCAATAAACGACCACGTTGTTTCAAGCCGTGCTCAAAACCGAGATTGGCCAGCAATCGATATTGATAGCCAAGGTGGAGTCCACATTGCTTGGGAAGATTCCTATGACGAATTGGGCCGTTTCTTTAACCAACCTCAAATCTATTACACCATGCTTGTACCAGATGTTAGCACAGGTTCAGTCATCACCAACTTCGATGATACATTGCTCACACCAATCATTGGTCACAAGGGCCACCCCGACATCGTCGTCGATGCGAACGATTACGTTCAAATCGCTTGGGACGATACACGTGGCGGTAAGGTTGAATTAAACTTCATCGTCGATACATCGGGTTCGATGTATTCTGAATGGGCAGATATCTGCACTGTTGTTTACGGCGGAAACTTTGCTTCAGGTGGTTATTTCCAAGGTATTAAGCCAATGCTTGAAACTGCAAACATGACCGTTTACGAAACAATTTACGGACTAGGAAACACACTTCCTGGTGCGGCAAGCTCAGGAAACTGTGCCGGATACAATCAGAATTCTGGTCCTCGAACCACACCTCTCGGACAATTCCCGGGAGATGATTCAGGTGGAATTCGTAAGTTGCCGGGTACTGTTTACAATGGCAACACATATTCTGGATACTCTGGTGAAGACTGGGGCCCGGGTAGTAACTGGGCTTGCTTGTCTTGGAAAGACGCAACTGGCAACGTCCCAGGCAACCCTCCAACTCAAGACGACCACCGTTGGAACCCAAATGCAACAAAGATTGTTATTCCTGTTTCCGATGAAGGGCCAAAAGATGGTGACCCATCTCAACAATCAGATGATTTGACATCAATTGAAGAGGCTCACGACAACTGTATCAATGCAGGTGTTATCCCGGTCGGTCTTTACGGACAAGGATACGGTGGCGCTGGAAACATCCAATCCCACTTTATGGATCTCGTTCAATGCCCTAACAGCGTTGTTTCGACCTCAACCCGAAACTGTCCAGGCAATACACTACGCAGTTCCGATGCTGGCGGTCAAGCATATGAATTCCCATCCGGCTCCGGCGGCACCAATGCAATGGCCCTATTGGTCGAAGCAATGGTTTACATCTCAACTAACAATTCTCGTGAAATTTACATGTCGGTTCTTGACCCCTATGGTAAGATGAATAACGACCCTGGATGGGTGCCTGGTGCTACTGGACACTCCATCATTGGCGGGGCATATGCCGAGGATACAGGTGCTGGCGCAGACGGGCATCTTGTTGTTGTCAATGACACACGCGTAACTATCGACGACGCTTACTCATTCCACCCATCTATTGGCGTCGATATGCAAGGAAACACACACATCGCTTGGATGGATGGCCGAAACTATGGTTTCGAAAAGGGCGTCAACTACGAAGTTTTCTACACTAAACTGCGCTTGCAAGGAGCAGGTGCTTGGGATGGTGCAGACCAAGGACTTTCCACTTATGCAATTAAGAAAATCCAAGACACACCAATTTCTACTGTTGAAGGAAACTCCGGACTTCCGGGTAATCGCCCATACGGTGGCAACTCAGTCTTCCCTGCACTACTTACCGATGACCAAAACAACATCCACATTGCTTGGGTTGATTCAGCAAATGCAACAGCGGATGAAGAGATTCTCTACACTCGCTTGAATTCAACTGACCTCACAGGACCAGGCCTTACTGCATTGGACCCTTGGGAAGCAGTACCTGTAACATCTTGGGCAAGTAACAAACTTGGTCCAAATTCTGGTAGTCAACCAAGCATAGGTATGCCTCCAGCGTTCTCCAATGATTTGGGTAGCGGTGCGCATATTGCTTGGTCAGATACCAATAAGTGTAGTGAAGAAGCCAACAATAATAGGTTCACTATCTGTTATTCACACGTTCTTACAGGTCAAGTTGATGTTGAATTCCAAGACGGAGAAACATTCTATCACGTGATTGAACCAGGCCAGCAAACCATCTACAATATGTCGATGAACAACTCGACACCAGGTCCTAAAGACCTCGTTGCAGATACATTTGGCCTCAACATTTCAGGAGTTCCTCAAAACTGGACTGCAACACTATTCTTTGCAGATAATCACACGACTATTATGCCAGATACACCAATCTTCCTCGAAGGTGGCGAAGATATTCGCTTCTACATGCGTGTCCGTGCTCCATCGGTCTATCAGGCGGAAGCAGATCAAATAGCTGATATTTCGGTGACGGCAAAATCGTACAAAGACCCAGCAATTCAATCCGACTTGGTCACCCGTACTCTCATGGACGTTGTACATGGAATAAATCTCGACACATCTCACAGCATGGCAGATGTTGAACAAGGGCAAACTGCAATTTTCTCGATTACGATAACCAATACAGGCAACGTTAATGACCGCTTCATCTTCTGGGACCCTTATACTTTGGAAGGGCAGCAAGAGTGGCTACTACCGTTTAATTGGGCTGTTAACTTCCCAACCAGTGTTGAGCTAGACCCAGGGCAATCAGTGACGAAGAACCTTGAAGTTCTCGTTCCAACATCTGAAGACCCCGGTGCCTTCGTGATTTATCTCAAAGGTTGGTCGGAAGGTGAACCAATCAAGTCCATAGAGAAGGGTACTTATGATGTTCTCGAACTTGGAGTATTTGTGTCAATACGTTCTACAGGAAATATTGTAATGGATATCTGGGACCTTAGCGAAATGGTTGACCCCGGAGACTGTGTAATTTACGAAATCAACGTTACCAAGAATTTCGATTCTGGAAGTTTGGTTTTCGTCACACCCGGCGCCCCAGAAGCCAAGCCAGACAACATTTCAATGGATGCATGGCGCACTGACAATTGGGTAATGAACCTAGACTTTTCCAATGCCCCAGGAGGCAACTGGAACAACCAGGATTTTGAGCGACTGGAGGATATCAGTAAGCCAAGAGATTGGACGATTCCTCCCACTGCTGATTACATCAAATACAAAGTCGGTGTACAAGTATGTGCCCCAACAGGAGCATCCGCAGGACTTGGTCCAGCAGTTATTGTGAAAGCATATCTTGAAGGATACCCTCGTATTTCAGCTTCAAAGATTCTTTCGACCAATGTGAATCACGTGTTCTCTTTGCATGCAGATGCAGACATTGATGACGATGATAAAATGACGCTCAACGGTCAAGAAGTTCTGCCTGTTAACCCAGGTCAGCAAATCATTTTGCCGACAACGGTAACCAATCATGGAAATGGCCCTGATCGCTTTGATTATCGACTCGCACGAGTCACTGACCCATCGGGCGTCGATGTTCTTTGGGATATTGAAATACCTCGTGAAACACTCAAGGAATTATCTAGAGATACTAACCAAATTTTCGATATTACTATGAATATTCCAGATCAAGTTGAAGCAGGAGTTTACATGGTTGTCTTCCAAACTTTCTCTGAAGAATCATACCCTGATGCAAGCGGCCGTCTTACACGTCTGCGATTTACACAATTAATTCCAGTCTATGTGCAGGAATTCTATGATATGCAAATCAGCATGGATTCAACGGTGGACAATGCAATCAAAACTTCAGCACCAGGACGTATTGTCCGGTTTGAATTGAACATTACCAACAATGGAAACGTCCCTGATTGGCCAACCCTCAACAATCACACTGCGAACCGAGATGGTGAATCATTGATTTGGACTGAGTTGCCTGGAATGGGCACACTCGACGGCTGGTCTGTTGAATGGCGATTGGTGAAACAAATTGGAACTGATTTGACAACCGAAGAGCAATGTGAAACCGTTGCCTCACTTGAAACCGTTACAGGAGAAGAAGACGCTGCAATTGATCCTGCAGTTGTCTTTGCTGATTTGAGCGACCGTTGTGTCTATCTTGAATCCGATGACAGGTATTTTATGCCGAAGATGGAACCTTATTCCACCTATCCAGTTGTTGCTATTGTTAAGGTTGCACCATCTGCTAAACTCGATACCCGAAGTATTGGTCTGAAGGTCGTATCTAAGATGGGTAACATGCTCGAAGGTGGCGACCATGATGATTCACCATCATGGGCTGATGAATTCCTCGACAGCAATGAATTCATTGTTACACTACGCTTGCGTGCTCCAAACTTGATCATTGCAGATGTGAGTGTTTCTGACGATACAGGCGATGTTGATACAACCATCCCAATTCGTGTCATTCTTCGAAACGATGGAAATACACATGCAACCGACATTGAAATCGTTTTGTGTGAATATCCAGATGCTTCTGATACAGACACGATTAACGAAATCAAATCAAACGGTTGTGATGATGAAAGTATAGTCATGCGCCAAGTTATCGGCGCACTTCTTGCACCAGATGATTCTGAAGATTACAAGGAAATTGAATTGGTTCTCCTTTACCCTGTCTCTGCAGGTAGTCACGGCATCTATGTTGTCGTCGACCCGTCAAATGAAATCGTTGAAACACAAGAAAGTGACAATATCAAACCTGTTGAAAAGGAATTGAAATCAAGCGGTGGTATGCTGGATGTTGCCGGAGAAGTGATTGGTAAGACCGCTCTTCCATTCGCTGTAATTCTGTTGACCTTTGCTCTGTTTGGAGTTGTTTACCTCGTTGGACGTGGACGACGCCAAGATGTCTTAGACCGTAAGGCTGAGCAATCGTCTTTGGTATCCGTCTTGGCTGGAAACGACCTTTGATTCAGTGAACACTCACAAATTCTTACGGGGTAGTGAGCCGAGCCAGAACCTAAGGTTTGAGTTGTTTGGAACAGCGACAATTTGTCCTGCTCGTTCCGACAGTTGACGTTCGAGCCTATTTCGAACTTCATCGAGTAAGGTTGCCATTTCAGTTTGTCCCAATTGTAACTCTCTGCGCAAATCGGTGAGATCTAATTTTCGCTCCGGAGCCTCGATAAGACTGTGAACCATTGTCCGTTGTTCATAGTGTTCAAAATCAGAATCAACCCCGGCAGAGATACGATTTCTAATATGCTGATGCAAGGCAATGACTGCGTCCCTTTGGGCATCAATATCTTCAAGAATTCCATTGAGATGTTGAATATGGGCCATACCTTCTCCAACAGATATTTTCTTGCGTCCACTCACGGATTGAACCACAGTTTCAGTTGCATTTGGTAATCTCTTAGAAAGACGCATGGGCCCTCCAGCAGGTAGACTACGTTGCTCACAAAGAAACAAATCGGGCCCCAAATCGATTCGGAGTGAAATCGATTGTTGAACACTGTATATCGTGCGTGGCGGGCCGCCCTTTTCACTTGCCACCTTCATTTTTGTTACGAAATTACCTCGCTCTAATTCGCGTAAATGTTTGACAATTGCTTGCTGACTCACATCGAGTAAATCGGCGAGCTGCATGGGGTAGTGCGGTTCACGAACCAATCGTTCGAGAATCTGACGGCGTAACTTGTTTTGAAGCAAGGTTAGGGCGGTATCAATATCTTCCACACTGCTCAACTCGGAGTTACCTAGACATAGGCACTCTTTGAAGGCGTCGCTTCAATCAAACTCACTAAACAACACTTGAAGACCAAGTCATGAAGGCTGAGATTGATAATCGAACATGCATAATCTCACATATCGTCCCAAACAGCCCAGTCTCCAGATTCGGATTTTGGCTCCTTTGACTGAACCGATTTTCGCTGCACTGGCCTATTTGGTGTCACACTCGTTCCATTGTCTCCACTATCCCAATCTGAAATTTCTTCAGTATTTACGACGGTTTTCTTCCCTACTTGTCGTACCACTTTTGGAGTATCGGCAAAGGGGTCTTCAACCTCTTGTATTCTTTCAGGGGTATCACCTCGCATAAAGGCATAAACTTGTTCGGTAGTCAAGAGAGTTCCTTGCATGACATCTTTTGAGCCATCGACAAAGCCATCGTCACGTTCTATGCCCTCTTCGGGTAATTGAGCACCGGCATTTTGGTGAAGGGTGCTGTTAGAGTCTTTTAACGCAGCCATTAAATCATCTTGGTTGTCAAATGATTGAAGCAACACTCCATCGTTATCAACAACTCTGAAGGTGCCATGAATCGCTTTGCTCCGTGCCGAATAGGCGAGAATCCCTGCAATAGGGAGAAAGAGAAATCCAAGACAACAGATGCCGAATCCAAATATAATTCCACTCGATTCATTAATACTTGGCGGCCAAGTCGAATCAGTGTGTATCAACCAAACCGTTTGCCCTTCACATGTATCTTTAACACATGAACTTGAAGCCATCATTTCACCACTTTCTTCTGCAACCCATTGCTCTTGAATAGTGAATGCCTCACCATCGGATGCCATAGGATTCCAATCTGAAAAGCATGATTTTGGAGCGAGGTCTTCGCTTGCAGCAGCAGACCCAACAATTGGTGTTAACGTGACTTCGAGGTCAGTCCCGCTTTCCAAAACTACAGCCATATAGCAATTTTTTTCTTCAACATCAAAAGTAGCCGAACCTTCTCCTTTTATTTCTGCGATTGAAATTTCTCTTGGATCAAATATGGAATCGATTGTTTCACTTTGGGAGTTTAGAAGAATCATTCCAGTAACAAGGAACAGGACTCCCAATATTGCTAATCTTGCGACCCAGGGGGAGCGCTTTTTCATTCCCTCGGCCATGGTCTTGCCTCATCCATCATCCTCAATGAATCCTTGCGAGCCTTAAGCTAGTCCTAATTCAGCTAATTTTTCGGGCAAGTAGGTTTCAGTAACGAAGTCCAAACCGTACTTTGCCAAGGATTGTTGTTCCGCTTTCTTTCCAAGTTCCAACATCATATTGATTTGTTCTTGCCACCAACTGTCGGCAAACCGAGGGTCTGAAAGTTCGGCATTCAATGCTTCAATATCTTTCTTCGACAAATCATCATTAGGTAAATCATATGCGACAATATCATCTGCAGTAATGCCGAGATAGGTGGCAGATGGAGTGGCAAGATATTCAGAAATATGGGCCGTTTTAATCGCACCATAAGCAATTGAAGCAAAAATACGGAACGACCACGGGTCACCGTCGAGGAACACAACAACAGGCAAATCCCATTCCTCACTCATCCGTTTCATAATACGTCGAGTTGAACGAGCAGGTTGCCCTTTGAGATGCAATAGCCCACATCGATATTCTTCATCAAATCCATTTTCAATCAAACGGTCGAACATACCACCAGTTTCAATCGCCATAATGAAGTCAATATCGTGCTCAAGCAATTCTATTTTTTCGAGTTCGACATTGTAGGGTACACCGTATCCCGAATCTCCAACATCGTCTCGCGCATTGATTCGCATCCACTCGCCGCGACGATTACGTTCGCGCAATGTCAAGTTTCCAATCATCCTAGCGCCGTCTTCTTCAGGACGTAATTTGAAATCTTCACGCAAACATTTTGTTACAATTTCTAAATCTTCAGCAAGATTATTTGAATCATTTTGACTTCCAAATTTGCCCATCCCCCATCCCTCGGAAATATAGTACATTTCTCTCAGGGTGGAAGACTTTCCAGCATCCAGCATTTCTTCAATGAATTCAACAACGTGTAATGCCCGAAGCAATTGTTTGGCTGAGCCAAGGCTGGTTGCATCACGAACAGATTGTTTTTTTCCATATTTGTAAACACCGAGTTTTTTATCAAAACCAATGTTATTTTTGGTCCTAACTGGAAGCGTCATTGTAGGAGGCTCGCCCTTGACGATTCGGTCATACATTTCTGCAACTACTTCATGCATGGCTGCCTTAGTTTCTTCTGGTGTGCGCATACGAGACATCAAACATCACCTCCAAACAAGGTTCGTTGGCCATCTGGAGGGCTAACAGAAGGTTCAACCTTTTCTTCAATAGCCTCAGACTTTTGTTCTGCAGGTTCGGTAGAAGTTTCGACCACTTCTGAATAATCCTCGGGGGATGCGATACCACTTTCCTTCAATAATTGTTCTTGGCGGCGAATTTCTTCAAGGAATTTCTCATCCATTTTTGTAGCCCCGATAACATCTTGAGAGCCACGGAATAATACCTCAGTTTCCGTCCAATCACCGCGTTCTAATCCGCTTAAACTGTATGAGATAGTTATCTTTTCACCAGGTTGTAACGAATCGAGTTTCCAGGCCCATACACCAAGTGCTTCCTTCCGCCCTCCAGTATCATTGTTTTCCATCGTCGCCCCAGACTTTTCAGGCCATGTGGCAAGAAGTGTGTAGGCTCGAACCCGGCTTGTATAATTGAACAAAACAATTTCGACATCGATATTCTTGGTTTCTTTATTCCATTCAGTCGTTGATTCTGAAATAACAGCAGACATGATTTTGGTAATTGAGCCTGAGAGCTCCGGCACTGGGCGTTCAAGAATTTGTGCTGATTTTTCAGCAATAGCGGGTAAGATATCATTGATAAGTTCGAATTTTTCCTTGGTCTTTGCCATTTTCTTCTTCTTTTCCAAATGCTTTCGTAAGCCACGCCCCATCTCAAGCATTGCCTTTCTCGCCTCTTCCATCACTTCTGCATTATCGGCCAAGGCTTCTTTTGCTTCAGAAGTAAATTGAACATTAGTACTCGCAAGATGAACTAAGATTGCCGCAGGGCCTTTTGGAACACCTTTCCCGCCGGCCTGATCTAATCCGTATTGTCGCCAATCAACACTTTCAATGGCTTTGGTGAGTAAACAGCCACCTTGTTGATACATTAGCGGCACTCGGTTTGCAAAACGCAAGATTTCAACCGGTTTATCACCGGGCATACCGCCGCCAAAAATCAGACCAACTTCAACTTGGAATGGATTACCTTGTGTAACACTGGGAACACGAGTAAGTGTTGTAATAAAGCGAGAATCAATGGTTTTTGATAGACCTTTTTTTATCAGTAATTCTTCGATTGGAGACAGACAATTTGTTGGAGGCTTGAGTAACTTCACAGGTAATGCATTGAATAACCGTTCTCCTTGGAAGGCTTCTAGAAGCGCACGAATATCATCGCCCTTGATGCTCTTCATTTTCCTAGTACCTTCGATTTCAGATGCTTGACACAATTCTTTGCGAGCACGATTGGTCACGCCAGAGAAATTATTGAGTAAAAAATGATTCAAATTCAGATCTTTTGATTCAGATACCATGCGTTGTAATTGACCCAATTCTATGCCGTGGGGATGTGGTTTGATGCTTTCGACCTTTGTTGGTAATCGTTCGGTTACACGAGTCCAGTGATGTTTTTCCCCTTCAGGGTCAATAAAAATAATCTCGGCATGCGGGTTAACGATGCTCGTCATACGAAGATATTGCCAAACACTTTGTCGGCCTTTCTGATACTTTGCTTTCATTTGAGCAGTAACTTCTGTACCGTGTTCCTTGCCAGTGCCATCTTCATTGTACCAAATCTCGCGCCCTGCATTCGATTTTGTTGCTTTGTTTTTACGAGTGTCCAGTCCTATATCCACAAAGGCAGCCGTAGGTTCAGTGGCAATTTTTGAGCGAACATGTGTCGTTTTACCGGTGGTTAATTGGCAATACATCACAACCCCGGTAATTCCGATTCCTTGCTGGCCACGAGATTGACGAATCGCGTGGAAACGCGAACCAAAGAGAAGTTGTCCAAAGACCTTCTCGATGCTCTTCTGTGGTATTCCTGGGCCGTTATCTTCAACGACCAATTTGACGATATCTTTCTTGGTATCGAGTTTAGTAATATGAATACGAATTGTGGGGAGTATTCGGGCCTCTTCACAAGCATCCAGTGCATTATCAACTGCTTCTTTTACTGCTGTAATGAGCGAACGTGCAAGGGAATCAAAACCTAGAAAATGCTTGTTTTTCTCAAAAAACTCAGATATTGCAACTTGTTTTTGATTTGATGCGAGTTTTTGTGCGATGCCAGCCATGGGTATTCCTCCGACAAAGGTCCTCCTCTGTCCGAATGACATCGGGCCTATGTGGTAAGCAACCTTGTCGGCCGACGGTTTTTAATGTCTAATACCGAACATTATCAACGACCTTCTTTTCAGAATGATTCACACACGTCCAAATTAATTGAACAATGAATCATTCCATGAGACTATGGTTCCCATGAATGCTGAAGCAGCAACGGTTAATGGGCTTGCTAGGTATAGTTTACCCGGCCCAGAACGTCCTTGGAAATTCCGATTTATTGCCGAAACTGTAACTTGTTCCGGAGTAATCGATACGCCCGGTCCTGCACCAATACAAGCACCACACCCAGGGTCGATGAGTTTGACACCAACCCTCGAAAACAAATCATGCCAACCCTGCTTTACTGCCAAGTCTTTGACAATACCAGAGCCGTATTGAATGTAGAAATCCACTCCTTCTTTGACGACCAAACCAGCATCTTCAGCGGCTTGGCACACTAGTGCATAATAGGCCACATCGTCGGCTTTTCCAGCAGTGCATGACCCGCCATATGCAATATTGATAGCAACCTCTCCGATATCAGCAATATTTGCGCCATTTGTTGGGTCACTTGGAATCCCTTTGTCAGGGTCTCCAGGATGAGCGACCATGGGTTGAATTTGAGACATATCAATGATATGTACGCCACCATGGTATTCGGCCCCTTCATCGGCTTGGACCGAGAGGCTTCTTTGCGTATCTCTATCTAGGTGAGGTTGTGATTGAATCATCCATTCAAACAGCAAGTCATCGGCTTCACAGATTCCAGTTCGACCCGAACATTCTGTAGCCATGTTGCACAAAGTCGCCCGTTCATCGATAGAGAGACTTGCTAAACCATCACCTCCAAATTCCATGCTCCGATTCAAAGTCAATTCCTCACGTGCATGGTCGGCAAGGATGTAAAGGATGACGTCTTTAGCAGTACATCCAGGTGCGAGCATGCCCTTTAATTCAAATCGAATTGATTCTGGAACTTTGACGAAGGTAAATCCAGAGCTTACCAAATTTGCGTATTCGGTTGCACCAACGCCCCATGTAAGGGCATTTGAAGCGCCACCCATGCAAGTATGCGAATCGGTGGCTTGGATGAAGTCGCCAACTTCGATGAATTCTTCACGAGCGACTTGATGACAGATTCCAGGCGAGACGCCATCTTTGGCAGAATAGTCTCGAACCGAGGTATGCTTTTGGAATTCAATTTGTAAATCTCGTAATGTTTGGACTTTATCCATATATTGGACAAACTTTGGATTGTGATGGGCATACAGCAAATGGTCCTCAAAAACAGCAAATTTACTCGGGTTTGGTAAGAAATAGTCTTCACCATATTCATTTTGAAGGAAAGTGTGGACTTGAGCAGTTGTGAATTCATGAGAGTATCCACCTTGAACTTCGGCGATAACGGGGTCGCCCGGTTTTACACACTGCCTCTCATCTTGTCCAACAAGATTTCGGGCAATGATTTTCTCAGCCATAGTCATTGGACGTGAAGGGGTGTCAATCGAAGGAAGTACAATCTCTTTTGATTTGAGTGCTTTCGCAAATGCAAACAAACCACCTTTTTCAAGAATAATTTGTGTTACTTCATCATAACGCGTTGTGAATTCTTCAAGAGCGATACTTTCGCCATTTTGCAACCGTTCAAGCATCGCATGGTCGCCCATTAGCTGGCCGAGATTGATGTTATTTTGCTGATGAATAGGAGCAAAGGAAGCAGCAATCACAATATTGATTCCAGCCCATCGTTCACATTGGGGTGCAGTTTCTCGAGACGACCCAGTACCTTTTCGTTGTCCGGAAACAATTACTTCAAAATTGCCGTTTTTCAATGCGTTTTCATTGAATACTCGAATGCCATCATGCATCAAACCAGCATAAGCATTTTTTGCAATCTCAACAGGGTCGTGATCAAAACAAACCCATGCAGGAGTCATAACATCGGTGTTAATGTCATCAAGTAAGTCATCAATGGCCAAATCCTCCATTTTCAAATTGAGGCCATGGTACAATTGTTGTTTGATAAGATCAAGATCCTTGGTAAGGAAGAGAACCCTTTTTTCAGGATCGAGGGTGATTTTTGCCGGCGGCCAGTCCTCTCTCATGTCCCCCCCCCAACCCTTTCAAGCGTTCAGTGTTCATAACCGGTTCGGGAAAATCCCTTGGACAAAAAATCAATAATTATGGGAAAAACATATATTTTACAAGCCACAAGTTTAAGACTAAAGTTAATTAGATTTAAATATGGTTGGATGTCGGAATATAATAAGGTTCCCTAATGAGTTGAGCGATGATGCTCGGCAAGGGTGAGAAATGAGGAATATATATGGACGAACAACAAGTAGAAGATATCGTAAAATGCAGTGACTGTGGAAGTCGAAATTTAACCCGTGACGAAACTCGTGGTGAAGTCATCTGTGATGACTGTGGATTGGTGTTGGAAGACAACGTAATCGACCAAGGTGCTGAATGGCGTGTATTCTCGCCAGAACAAGGCGACCAACGCGCTCGAACCGGTGCTCCAATGACTGTCATGCTCCACGACAAAGGTCTCTCGACAGATATCGATTGGCAAAACAAAGATTACTCTGGTAAAACTATTAATTCACGTTATAGATCACAATTCTACCGTATGCGTAAGTGGCAAAAGAGAAGCAGAGTTTCCAACGCTACAGAAAGAAATTTGGCTATGGCTTTGGCCGAACTTGACCGTATGGCTAGCCGCTTAGAATTGCCTAAATCTGTTCGTGAAGCAGCAGCAGTCAATTACAAGAAAGCAGTCGATAAGAGACTTATTCGTGGCCGTTCTATCGAAGGGGTCGCAGCAGCGTCCCTTTACGCGGCTTGTCGCCAATGTGGTGTGCCCCGAACTCTTGATGAAATTGGTCAAGCATCGCGTACAGGACGAAAAGAAATTGGTAGAACTTACCGTTTTATGGTCCGTGAACTTAAAATGAAGATCATGCCAACAGGTCCAGAAGATTACATTTCTCGATTCTGTTCTGGACTTGGATTGGATGCTGAAGTAGAAGCAAAAGCATACGAACTGATCAAAGCAGCTCAAGAGAAGGAATTGACCAGTGGTCGTGGACCTACCGGAATTGCCGCCTCTATCATTTACATCGCTTCGGTTTTGTGCGGAAAGCGTAGAACTCAACGTGAAGTTGCTGAAGTTGCAGGTGTCACTGAAGTCACTATTCGTAACCGCTACAAGGAATTGATTCAAAACCTCAACATCGAACTTGATATTTGATTTGAGGACCTGTTGAAACCTTGAGGTCTCATCATGGGTAAAGAGCGTACTAAGTTGTCTGAAAGCATCTTTGAGGCAGTTGCGACAGGAATGGTTGAAGCCTTGGAACGCGGCACACTTGCATGGCCCTTGCCACAACCTCCCATGATGGATCCCGATTTCCCACCGATACAGCCTATTTCTCCAAACTCAGTTATCGAACAAGGCCTTGGAATCTTACAAATGGACCGGGCAATGTTTGAATCAAACCTCAATACGGTTGTCGATTTGATTGTACCCCACCGAATGAATCTAAGTGATGATCCATTTGCTGTTCATCAAAAATGGCTTCACCGACGTGTTGACAAAGTAGCTGAACGACTTCTCTTTACTATTGCAACCGATTGGTTGGCTCAAGCTTTTGACCAATCCGCTCCAAACACAGACCGTTGGTGGCTTGCCATATCATTGATTAACGGATTATCCACAACCCCTTACGGTCAAGCAGTGCACCAAGGATACCATCTTGTCGAATCTATTGCTCTAGCAGAGCGCCCAGGAACATGGCATACACAACCAGATACCGGCCCTCATCAATTGGAGTGGAATCCTCATGCGGTTATTCCTCGTAATTCAGGAGTAGTAGCACACGACGCGGGAGTTGAAGCAGCCCGATGGTTAATTGAAAAATTGGAAAATGATATCCTTGAACGCCGCCTTTTGGTTATGGAATGGGCACGACTACTTATTCAACGACCTAACTTAGTCGAACCCCTTGGGCTCGAAACACTTCTTCTTCGTCGAGCAGCAGACCCTGAAGCAGAAGTGGCAGCTAGGGTTACTCTTTGCCTTGCAAAAGCGATTGAACATAATCGTGACTCGGGCCTTGAATTAGCAAAACGACTCCACCAGCGTGATGAAACTCTTGTCAAACGAGGAATGGCGGATGTGCTAACACGAATGTTCCGTCGCCTTGAGTGGGATGCTGTTCCGTTTTTGGATGATATGCTTGGTGACCAAGACGAAGGCGTTCTCGCCGCAGCAAGTTCAACTGTTGGCGACTTAAGATTCCTTGACTCGGAATTATGGGCCGATACAATGGCCAAATTAGCGCACCACCCACTCCCTATTGTTCGTCGTAATCTAGTTCCTTTTTTGCGTGATTATATCGAGCAATACCCCGAAGATGAACGCCACCTTCTTCCTCTTCTATGGCAAGATGGTGATGAGGTGGTCCGCTCTCGAATGCGTGAATTATTGATGCGAATGGAAGAAGTTTCCCCGGACCATTTTGCTGCCCGTCTCCAAGATTTCAAACAACAAGATTGCTCGCTTGAACCGCTATGGGCCTCATTCAATCACCGCCGCCCAGAACGAAGTCAACAATGGCAATCTTGGTTTGCTGGCGAAGGGGAACAGCCGACAGCCCCCAAAATCCGCCCAGTTCTTCAAAGCGACATGGATGATTCAGGAGATTTGCCATCTGTGAAAGATGCGTATGAACTCTTAGACCAAGAACTCGGTTTTATTGATGATTAACATCACTCTTCTTCAGATAAAGGTGCCAATGGGCCTACTGTAACGAGCCCTACATAGAAGGCATTCAATATAACCAAACTTCCAATTAATGTGATAATCATTCCCGAAGGCTCAGGCATCCATCCTGTAATTTCGAACCATGTTGTAACTTTGACAAAGAGCAAACACCCCAGTCCAAATACCAATACATCTCTCCATGTTTCTTTAGGAGATGCCCACAATTCTATTGTTGGCGCGACTCCTTTTCGGTCAAAAGCCCATCGAAACCAAGCCAAATAAAGGCATAACAATCCAACTAGGCCAAGCATACCTCTCGAGAACGAACGAGAGTCCCAAGGTCCTTCAGGAGTAATATCGACAAAGGATTGACCAATCAAAAGAATGCCCATGACGGCAAATCCACGCCACTCAAGAGTTCTCCCCATATCCCTAGGCAGAGGGGCGACGCTTGAAAGCCTACGCCATCCAGCAGGTCTCATGGCGGCGGTTCAAGATGCCTTACTAGTTGCTGGGGGCCTTGGTACTCGAATGCTGCCAACCAGCGCCTCAGTGGCGAAAGAAGCACTTCCATTGGTCGATGTCCCAGCACTCATCCATCTAGCGCGTGAAGCAGTTGCTGCTGGAGTACAACGCCTTCACATCATCTCCTCTCCAAGAAAAGATTTGAACGCCTTACTTGGCGACCATGCATGGCTTCAAGAAAAGCGACCGGATTTAGACCCTCAACTATTGTCGCCGTTTGCTGATGTCGAAGTTCACCTCCACATTCAACATCAACCGCTTGGACTCGGCAACGCTATCGAATGTGCCTTAGATGATATCGAAGGGCCATTTTTGGTGTTACTTGGCGACAATATTTTGCTTGATGAACACACCTCACCTAAAGGGTTTAAACCTTCAAAAGCGAGCATGAAATTAGTAGAAAATTTCGAAAAGAATGGACTTCCTTGCGTAGGTTTATTGGCGGTAAAACAGGAAGAAGTCTCCAATTACGGTGTTGTTCGACAAGAAGGGGAACGAATTCTTGAAATCTGTGAGAAACCTACTCCGGAAAAGGCTCCATCAAATCTTGTACTATGTGGGCGTTATTTGTTTACTTCCGACACAAAAAATTTGTTGCAACAATATGATGTAGAAACATATGGGGAACTTCAGTCGATTGCTATTCAGCAACATTGGATGAATAATGAAGGACTCCTTGGTGTTGAACTTACTAATTTTCAATGGTATGACTCTGGCAAACCTTTGCCATGGCTCCAAGCACAGGTTGACCACGCATTACGTCGTAATGACCTCTCACCCACTTTCAGAGTATGGCTTCAAGAGCGCCTTGACCAAATCTAGCGTTGGCCAGGTTTCCAAAAAGAAAGTGGAATTGGAATTTCGCCTTGCGCTTTTCGAAGAGCTAAGTGATCAGCACGCTCATTCCAACGGTGCCCACGATGGGCTTTGACATGCTCCCAAGAAAGTGTTCTTAATTCAGAAACCGCATCCCAAAGGGCTTGAACATGAGCGACTAATTCACGGTTTGCTTTGGCTTTCCAAGCACCACATGCTAGATTTCCTGCATATTGTGAATCCGCCCGAATGATAGCAGCATCAGCCCCGCCTTCGACCAAGAGCCAACGAAGAGCAGCCGCAAAGCCGGAGAGTTCGGCGGTGTTGTTTGAACCTACAGTTGCCCCAATATAATTCTCATTTGCTTCATCAGTCACAACGATATCAGCAAATTCTTCGTGAAGTTCTCCACTACCCCTACCTAAACCGGTGTCGCCAGTGACCACTACAACCGCCCATGCAGCCGGCGTATTTTCATCGACGTTTTGGTTGCCAAGACAAGAACCATCCACATAGAGGCTCCATCTGTGTTCTGACACGCCGGTCACTCGCCAATCTCTACTTTGTAACCTGCAGCATCCATCAATGATGAAACAGCATCAGGGTCTTCCAAGACCATTCGAACAATCCAACCATCGCCATAAGGAGATGTATTCATGAGTTCAGGAGTATCTTCGAGTGAATCATTGACTGCGGTTATTTCACCAGCAAATGGAGCAAAAATCGGGGAAGCCGATTTCACTGATTCTACAATGGCAAATTCATCCATTTCACCAAGAACTTCGCCTTCAGCAGGGAGTTCAATGTAAACAATATCGGTCAAAGCATGCTGTGCATGGTCGGTAATTCCAATGATAACTTCGTCCCCTTCTACGCGCAACCATTCATGTTCTTTGGTATAGTACTGTCCATCTGGAATATCGCTCATCTTGTTCGTCTCCGATTTGTCGAAGCATCGGTATTTGATGAAGCCACCGCCTCGGATGTTTCTTGTCACCGTCACTTTCTCGTCAATATTGAATGGTTGAATATATTCAAGCACTGAATAAAACCCCTTATTCATCCCCATACGCGTCGCGGTTCTTATTAGCAGAAGAAGTTCGCTTCAGAATGAAGTCAAGCGACTTCAAGGGATGGGACCCTCATGAGTAGAGCATTTAGAGAAGGCGTTGCGAAAAACAAGAGAATTCATGCTCCGATTCGTCGAAGAAACTGGAGCCCAGTTCGTGACCTTCAAGGTTTGAAATCCAGAACACAAACGATTGGTTCACAAATGGGCCCATTGGTTGAAATTCCGGCAATGGTTCGTATTGAAAATGAACATTGGATATTCGAGCGAATAGAAGAGGGCGTCTTGTACAACCTTACACATAAACTGATTCTTCATGACGCTGAAGGCGAGAAGGTCATAGGTGGTACCACTGACATGCGAACTGCAATCAAAGTTGCACAATGCATGGCTGAAAAAGAAAATCGAATCATTATGATTCAACCGATTTGAATTAAGATTCAAAACAGGTCAAGAATCCACGAAACAACGCCTTGGTTGACGAGGTAGAAGAATGTCCCAAGTCCAATACACGCTGCGTAGACTTGGAAAGGAGTAATCTTCCAAGCATCTTCTGATTCTTCATCAAAATATCGAATAAGACCTGCAGCCTGTTGGATACCGCTGCCATCGGATTTCTTCTTTGAAGCCATGTGGACCAATCTCTGCGAGTTGCCACCCCTTTATCAACGCGACGCGGCACAACAAACTACTCTTCTTCATGATTTGAAGTCAAATCAACGAATGAAATCTCTTCATCAATGGACTCTTGGTCAAGGATTTTCCCCTGTGGAGTTTCATACAAATTCTCTGTTGAATGCACAGCGCTACCTTCAGGGTCTGCCTCAATGAAGTATGCTTCTGCCCGAGCGATAGCACGCTCAAAACCAGGAGCATTTCCGTCGGCAAGGGCACCTTTCGCCACCTCTAGATCATATTGAGCACTTTCAATAGACCTCTTCGCTTGTTCGGCAGTCCAATTCTTAGAATCACTCGTGCTCTTGATGCGCTTTTGAACAACTTTACCTTGTTCTTCAACCATGAATATTTGCTCATCGAATATCGAACGTGCAGTCTCAATAGCCCCCTTCCATGCCAGTTCATTCGTTTTGAGAGATACTCCCCCATCTTGTTTTGAGAGGTATTTCAAAGCAGAAGAGGAATGGAAAAACTCCCATGGCCGATGCCCGAGTGAGGCAGATAGGTCGAATAAGAGCCGAGCGTAAGATTCAGGCGAACCCTTGAGTTCGATTCGGTTGAGATAGCCTGAATTGAATAATCCTAAACCCCAATAAGAATCTGAAGAAATTATGAGTTGAAGCCCCCCACTCTGAGTTTTGAAAGTCCATTTTTGTTCATTAAATTTCGGTGGTTTGGAGAAGTGAGGAGTTTCAGGGTGGTCTAAATAGGCTAATGTATTGGTCGCAACATCCCCAAGGTACACAACTTTACTCGGTAGACGAAAGGATTTCGGCCTTAGATAATTAGTATCGTTTTCAACGCGGTGATTGGCTTTTGCATGGCCAACCTGTGCATAGACAACCAGTACGCTCTCGCCCCCCCGGTTGCCCATGTTCACCGGGTTTCTTCTAACCTCATCAATTCAACCCCTCTTGAAAATGAGTCGAGAGAAGAATTGATGTGATGCACCGGTATGGGGTGGTTGGTGGGCCTATGGCTTCAAAGGGCAATTCAAAAATCGACGCGTTAACTGCACTTCCAGGAATTGGAGCTGCGACAGCAAAAAAATTAATCAGTGCTAAAATAGATACAGTGTCTAAAATAGCGTCTGCAGGTTCCAAAAAACTCCAAGATGCAGGCCTCAGTGCCGCAGTTGCAAAGAAAATTGGTGCCGCTGCAAAGACTGCTGACAAAGCCTCAAAGTCCGCCAAAAAGGCTGCGACCAAAGCCAAGACAGCAACCAAGTCCACCGCCAAGAAATCAACAGCAGCGGCTAAAAAGGCAGCAGCAAAAACGACGTCGGCTTCTAAAAAAGCAGCATCTAAGGCCAAGACAGCAACCAAGTCCACCGCCAAGAAAACCACTGCCGCCGCAAAAAAAGCAGCATCTAAAACCAAATCAGCAGCAAAGAAAGTGTCACAAAAGGCTTCCAAAGCAAAGAAGACCGCAGTTTCTAAGGCCAAACAAACCGTCAAATCTTCGAAGTCGACCGATGGCCGAAAAGGCTCTACACTCCGTGTTCCACGTAGTGTAACCGATATGCCATGGTTCAAGAAAAAGTGAATCGAGATTCCGCAATAATGCGTTAGCATTGAATACCGTCGTGGCACACAACCTTTCATGCCCCGACGGAAATACGGCCGGTTGAGAAAAACCGTCGAAACACCGTCAAAAGAAAATTGTTCACGTTGTCGTTCAGGCAAACATTGTCCGATTGAAGGTCATAGTGGGCAAGAAATAACTCCGCATCGCGAATGGAGCGGCCCCCCATCTGTCAAGAAACGAAAACAAAAGCGCACGTAATCATTCAATGCCTATCGAACTGGTTGAAGGTGTAGTTTCAACGAGCTCATCATCACTGTTCGTATTTGCTGCCGCAGCAGCCTCGAGCGTTTCCCGCGTAGCCTGAGCACGATGGTATACTTCGCGTAATGTTTGGTCTGAGATTTCCAGATACACTCGTGTTGTGGCAATGCTTGAATGGCCAAGAAGACGTTGAATTGTCACTAAATCTGCACCGCGTTCTAACAAACCCGTAGCAAAATTATGCCGTAACACATGCGGCGTTAATTTCCCCTTCGGGAGGCCAGCCTCTCGAGCTAGAGAATCCATCAACCGCTGAACTCCACGAGGCTGTAGTCGACGCCCTGCTGAATTCAATAGGAACGCAAAATCATCATCTCTGACCCGTGCTTCGCGAATTGGAATCCATGCATGAATGCGCTCAAGCGTTCTGCGAGTGAACAACACCAAACGGTCTTTGTCCCCTTTCCCACCATAGACCCGAGCAGAACCATCTTCTAGATCGATATCATTTCTGTCAAGATTGCACACTTCACTCACCCGTAAACCTGTGTCAAGCATCATTGTTACGACAATCGAAGCAACCGGATTTTCACTTTTGGCTGAGGCATCCAAAACCATTGTCATTTCTCTTCGATTTAAAGTCCGAGGAAGCCGCTTTCCTGTTCGAGCTCGTACCAAATGGTCCGGCCAGCGATGACCAAGCCATTTGAGTAAATGACGTGCAGCAGCAAGGCGCGCATTGTAAGTGGTTGGACGCAAATCGGACAATCCATGTGTCCACCGGTCAATTCTCCCGTTAAGTGGCTCCATCCGTTCAGCCAATTCGTATACAGTCATTTTCTGATAATCTGACTCACTCAGAACATTTTCGTCAAGTAGGGTCGTTTCGATTAAAGCGCGTAATCCACTTGCATAGGATTTTTGCGTATTCAAGGATTTATTTTCCGCCTTCAATGTCTGCATATAACAATCGAGCCAAGGCAAATTTTGCATGTGGCTGAGACGCGGTGGAAGCGTGACTGAGGCATCATTTAGCCGTAGTTGGCTCGGCCTCAAAGCCTTGCGATTTCGCTCCTCTCTTCTCCGCGTATTCATTGGCGTTCACCGCCTCCCGCCTAGGGCGGGTGTGCATCCCGTGCTCCGTAGAGCAGAAGAGAAGAATACGGACTACCATATCAAACCACCGCGCGTTTACCCGAACGAGCAATCGAGATTTAGGCCTTCGGCTTGACACCGAGTTAAGCATTGGTTTCTTCAGATGAGGGGACATCAAAGGCTTTCTGTGGCACATCAAGCATTGCTTGTCGCAG
Organism: Methanobacteriota archaeon; assembly: GCA_018662825.1. Lineage (GTDB taxonomy): Archaea > Thermoplasmatota > Poseidoniia > Poseidoniales > Poseidoniaceae > MGIIa-L1. The sequence goes on from JABJFI010000087.1 coordinate 37,362, forward strand.
TGAAGCCCTCAATTCGGTGAGTTCTCCATAGCAGATCAACACATCCTCATATCGCAATTGTAGTTCATTGCTCGGATTCCACAGTAAACTGTTATCGCGAGAAAGAGCAAAGACAGGAATATCAATCTTTGATTTGAATAAACTCGCCAGTGGCTGTCCAACAAGAATTGGATGATTTCGAATTTGAAGTGAAAGAACTCCTGCCCCAGGAACCGTTCGAAGCAATTGGTCGAGGTCTACTTCTGAGAAAGCAGTTTCACTAGTGACATAATCGATAATCTCTCCAGCAACGTTGACGCCACTCGCTTTCTCGATTCCTTCGAGACCGGGAGACGAATTCACTTCGAGAACCAAAGGACCGTTCTTTGCTTCAAGTAAATCAACACCAGCAACATGTAGGCCAAGAACTCGAGCCGCCCGGCAAGCCGCCTCTTCGAATTCTTTTGGCAAATCAACATTTTCAACCGTGCCATTGAGGTGGTAATTACTTCTAAATTCTCTTCCACGGGCCCGACGACGCATACTTGCAACGACACGGTCGCCGACTACCAAAGCCCGAATATCCGTTCCATGAGATTCTGCAATGTATTCTTGAATCAAGATTGAACGCCCAGTGAGTAATAATCCTTGAACAAGGTTGCGCGCTTCTCGGATGGTGTGCCGCAAAAACACACCTTGCCCTTGTGTACCTTGGGTGACTTTGATGACAACGGGTAGGCCACCAACAAAGTCAACTGCGGTTTCAACATCAATAATATCTCGAACATAAGTTGTTCGAGGAACTGGGATTCTGTTTCGGGCAAGAATTTGAGAAGCGTGAAGTTTATCTCGACTTTTGAGAATTCCTGCTCCAGTATTCGCAGTCCAAATTCCTAATTGCTCTAAATGTCGGAGTACGGCTACGCCGTGTTTGGTAATTGAATGCCCGATACGCGGAATAACAGCATCATAATTGAACGGTTCACCGTTATGAAGAATGTCAATTCTTCCATCTGCAACGAATAATGAGAACTTCATTGGGTCTGCCACATAGGGTTTAAGCCCACGTTTTTTTGCCTCTTCGACTAACCTTCTAGTGCTGTAGAGGCGGGGACCTCTTGAAAGGATGGCAATTCGGAGGTCCACATCATTCGCAACCCCCCCATCGCGATTCACACTAGACTCCTCCATGAGTGTCGACATTCCGCCGCGCCTTTCAAGTGCTCGCTTGAAATCGGGGTAAACATGACCGAAGAGGGCGCAGTCGCAGCGAGTGAAGAAATTCCCGTCGATGATGACCATGATGAAGTGGTTGAAATCCTTACTTTGGAACAACGTCAAGAAGAACTTGTGAAATCACGATGGAATGTTTTTCTGTGGCTCGGTGTAGCGGTTTTGATGTTTACTTTTGCACTATTCCCAATGCCATTTAGTGCTGATTCAGAAGGGTTGTCAAATTCTGCACAGAAAGATATTGGGTTAGTATGGGGCCCATCTTTGCCAGGCGATGATTTGTTTGA
>JABJFI010000067.1 GCA_018662825.1 Methanobacteriota archaeon
ATGCTCGATGTATTTGGGAAAAATAATGCCAATGGAGATGGAAATCAAGATACGACTAATGAAAATGATTTCTCGTCTCTCCTAACGCCACCGAACTTGTTGGCAGCTGGATTATTGGTCGTGGCGATTCTATTATTAGTCGCCATTATTCGATCACGTGGAGGGCAACGTAGTCGCAATCAATCACTCGAATTGCAAGAGGCAACATGGGGTATTCAGGATGATGATTGGGGAGGAGTAACTCCTGCGGCCCCACCGCCATTGGAGAGTAAATCTGTGCCAAGTCTTGACCGAAATCAAGGTGATGACATTTATGCAGCAGCTCAACGTATTGAGAATCAGGACATATATGGACGCCCAGCATACCAAACGCAACAACCGGTCATGCAGCCGGTTCAGAATAATGCATTGTTGAACGATCTCTCAGAGCCTACATCTCCACAGCTCCCTAAAGCGAGCATTGATACATCATTCTTGGATGACTTGCTTTGAGGCGTGTCAATGCGTGAAGGCAATTCCGAGAATCCTCGAGATGGCGTTTTTACTACTGTGTTATGGGACGGCGCCTTTGGCCTTGCTGATTGGGAATTCCATGAACGTCGATTGGTTGAACATGCCAAGCGCTTACGTCTTGATATTCCTGAAGATTTGACACAACAACTTCTTGGTTTTTTTAAACAAAAAATTGAACAAAAAAAATCACAGCCTTCTCTTGAACCAAACATGGTGGTTCGGATTGAATGTTTGCGTACAGGGGAAGTTTCTATTGAATCCCGTAAACTCACCTTTCGTAACGAATCCATGGATGCAATAACCCTCCCTGCCCCTCGATGGTCATCGAAGGTGAATGGAACAAAACACGGTGATTGGGGGCCTTATCTAAAAGCACATCAAACTGCGGAAAAACGGGGTGCAGATTTGGCATTTGTGGTTCATGATTTTGCAATTATTGATGCTGACCGAGCGATGCCGCTTGTACTTGATGAGGATGGTGTTGCTTGGGCGACCGCCCCCTCTGAAGGCGGTGTTGCAAGTATTACCTTTGAAATTCTAGTTGAAGGGCTTGAAGCTGCAGGAATACCAATTCAATTTGGTCGGTTAAACGAAAGATTGGTTGCAAGAGCTGCTGAAGTTACGGCGATTGGAAGTGGAATTGGAGCCTGCAGAGTTCTTTCACTAGATGATGAAAAACTTGGTTCAGGAATGGTTCTCACCAAACAATGTCAATCGCTATTAGAAGAACATTATCAAAACGAGGCGACATGGTTTGATGTGAGGTCAGAGCAATGAGTCAACGGTTTCTTTCCCTGCACGCACATTGGCGAGACCTTGGTCTACTTGGCGAAAAAGCAGTTCATTATGGAGGGCCAGATGAGTTGTTATTTTATTCAGGCGGACCCCAATCTCACCTTGCTCGATTTTCGATTCTTTGCGGGCCTTCTCGAAAACGAGTGGTTGTGCGTCAACCAAATCAGAACAATGCTCCTCCCGCTCAAAAACACAGTCCATTGAATGGAGATGTTCGGTTGATGAAAGAAAAACAACCATTTGTCGCTCAGGTTGAAGAATGGAAACATGGATGTTGGTATCATTCGACATCCATCTTTGCAAAATCGTTATCTGAATTACTGGAAAAACTTCGTCCCTTGACCTCAGAACAATGCTTTGACTCCACCCCAGATATGTCATTGCCTCAACGGCCCTTTTGGGCGGGTGCCTTCGCCTATGATATGGTGCAGTGGACACTTCCACTCCAACTTCAAAATCTTCCAGATGAAGGTGAAATACTTACAATCTTATGGCTTGTTGAACGAATTGCTGTTCACGATAAAGCAAAAGATATGATTTCCACCCATACTCTCTCAAAAGATACTTGGGGTCAAGACATTTGTCAAAACATGACTCCTGAATCTTTGTTACAAACATTATCAAAGCCACCTGCTTCAATCGAAACAAGTTCGATGAATGATGAACAACATGAGCGAGCGATTGAAGCGATACGTGAAAGCATACGAGCAGGGCAGATGTATCAGGTAAATATTGGGCGGTGGTGGAGTGGCAAAATTCGTGAACATCCGCGAAAGATTTTCCAGCGCTTGAATGAGGTGAATCCTGCCCCCTTCTCGGCTTATCTTGTAGCACCTGACTTGGGATTTTCTCTTGTTTGCTCATCTCCGGAATCATTGCTCAAATGTGACGGTGAGTCTGTATTTACATCTCCAATTAAGGGAACTCGGCCTCGAGGGGAAACATCCACTCATGAAGAAGAACTCCGTATAGAAATGGTCAATGATGAAAAAGAGCGCTCCGAACATAGGATGCTGGTTGATTTAATGAGAAATGACATCTCTTCTGTATCAAAAATTGGCAGTGTTAAGGTAGAGCGGTTTGATGTTGAAGCCTATTCAAATGTTCAGCACCTTGTTTCTCATCTTTCGGGTGTTTTGGGAGATGGATTAACTGGCATAGATGCACTGCAAGCAGTATTTCCCGGCGGTAGCATCACAGGTTGCCCAAGAACGGTGGTTTGTTCCGCTATCGATGAACTGGAACAACGCCCGAGGTCATTTTGGACTGGTTCAATTGGATGGATTGACCTTACAACTGGCGCAGGCTCATGGAATATTTTGATTCGAACATTAATCGCTCGGAAAATTCGCGGTCAATGGCATGCAGATGTTGCGGCCGGTGGCGGCATTACTATTGGTTCGCATCCAAAAACAGAGGTAGAAGAAGCGAAATGGAAAGCTGCTGCCCTTAGAAATGCCTGTGGATGGATTGAAGCAGATAACTCAAAACTGCCAATTGGTGAACTTTCGATTCATCAATTGGAAATAGAAGCGGTTCCAAAGGCAATCACTGAAGGAAAGGTTCGATTTGTCGATAACAATACAGTAGCCAAGGGATGCGTCTTATTGATAGATAATCTCGATTCATTTACCCTCAATATTGCTCATGCTCTGGCCGGTTTGGGGCGTGAAGTCTTGATTTACAAATCCCGAGATGGCGGGCCTGTACCTGTTTGGGATTCAGCATCATGTGCCGAATTTGTATCTCACTTCCAACCATCACACATTGTTCTTGGGCCCGGCCCTGGGGTTCCGACTGATTCCCCTCTTACGATGGGACTTGCTCATTTAGCACTCTCCGGAAAAACCACTATTCCAATTCTCGGTATTTGTCTTGGGCATCAAGCATTAGGTTTGGCTGGTGGAATGAAGTTAGTGCGTTCTCCAAACGGACCCGTCCATGGCGCCCCTCGCTCTTGTGTACACACACAAACTGGATTATTCTCGACCCTAGAATCTCCCTCTCTTTTCACCCGATATAACTCATTAAGCATAACTTCATCTAAGAATGGAACATTTATCGAAACCGCACATGAAGCCGGAACAAAAGTAGTAATGGGGATACAACATTCAAAATTAAAGATACATGGAATTCAATTCCACCCAGAGTCTGTTGGTTCACAAGAAGGTCTCAAGTTGCTGAATAATTTTCTCATGCTTGAAGCGGATGCTTGAAGAATCGGGCGCGAGTGGAGAGGGGTGAGGGAGTATCATGCCAACATGCCGACATTG
>JABJFI010000089.1 GCA_018662825.1 Methanobacteriota archaeon
CTGTTCCTATTCGAATTGGATTGATTAGCCCCAGTGTTTCCATCGATTAGACCCACTGTTCCAGCGGTCGGATTCTGACCTGAAACAGGGGCATTTTCGCCGCCTGAATGCGGCACTGCGAGGCGCAACACGCGCTACCCATTGCAATGTATTGGAGTTATTGTTCCAACAGTGCAAATATCAAGATTCTTCAAAAACACGATACCCGTCATCAGTTGAATACCAGTGCTCTCCATTATTAGCAAGATACCAATGAGTGCCTTCTTCATCGTTTTCAAGCCATTCACCGTCTGGCAGGCCTTCCCAGGAATCTACATGCTTTGGGTTTGCTTGGGGCACTACTGCAGGAAGGTCATCATTTTTCGTGGATTTTTGTGACGTTTGCGTTATTTGGTCAACTTCATCCTCCTCTTCCAACAAATCATCATCCTCAGTTTTGGATTTCCTCAATACAAGAACCCCAATAACAGAAATAACGAGAATAGCAATTCCGACTGTTGCCATCAATGGTAAGTTGTCACTAAAAGCAGATTTAGTTTCTGTAATTGGTGTATTATTCCCGCTATTATGCGCATTATCTCCAATTCCATCATTATCAGAATCTATTGATTCGTTTGCATCATTCGGGAATTCATCGGAATTATCCCCGACTCCATCGCCATCAGAATCAATTGATTCGCTTGCATCATTCGGGAATTCATCGGAATTATCACCGACTTCATCATCATCCGAATCTGCTTGTTCTGTTGGGTCGAATGGGAATACATCACTAGAGCCCACCCCATCACCATCCCAATCGTAGGAGCAAACGCCACCCCAAGAGCGCAGTATGGCTCCATCGTAATTCTCCAAATGAGACCTGTAGGCTACAGAAATGCCCGCGTCTTCGATAAACGTACCCTCTGTATCGTGCGCACGAACGAAGATGGTATCGCCAGTGCCAAACGTTGAAACTATGTTGCCATTTTCCAAGTTAACTTGGTCATAGAAAGTGACCATTGAGATACTGTTTGTTGGATTGAAGCCATATACGCCAGGGTCTGCTAGATTCCAAATCTGACTCTGTAATTCACCATTGGCATTTAGCCAACTTACACAGATATCAATTTCTTGAGTTGCTAAATCAGCTTGATTTGCTATAACGGTAATGCGCCAGAATCCGTCGGCATCTAAGATATTATTGTCGTCAAATTCGAAAGTGAACCGAGGAATGCCATCCTCGCCAACGGGTTCAGGTACGATGATATCAACAACTTGAGGAATGTTATCCCCCGTATTTGTGTTTGTCATAGAATGTTGAGAATGCAGGTTTTCCTCAAATCGCTCACTTGCAGGTACCGTCATGTCACAAGGGTTGTTCAAACAAGTGAGAACCTCCATTGAGACTTCGATATAGGTTGTATCATCGGTAATGAAGGCGTAATCCGTCACTTCAACCTGCGCTCCATATTCAGGAGAAGGAATGTAGATGTCCGCCTCATCCTCTAAATGACCATCCGTATGGAAAGTCACTGCAAGCATATAGCTGGAGTTGTACGGACCTTCATCGTCATCAGCGTAAATGGCCACTGTAGTGGGCACGTAAGTACCGTTCATTACATAATGAACTCCGTTGAAGTCAAAACCAAACATCTCGTCAAACGAGTAGTTTGCGGCATTCTCTTGTGAAATCAACGAGTCACATCCATCCGGAATGCCATCATTGTCAACATCGATTGAATCATCGTACCCTTCACACTGGTCTGAATTGTCTGGGACTCCATCACCATCTGAATCATTTTCCACATTTCCACATTCTACATTCCCAACTGTGAAATTCATGTGGGCAAATCCCATGATTGTCGCATTTTCCACCCCATTTGATTGGAGATCACTCGACTGATAAAGTGAGGCGTTTATGTAGTAACAATCTTGTTGTACTGAGATTGTGAAATTGAATTGTTCACCATCACTTTCGATATCATCCCACCACCAATCTAAGCCTTCCCACTCATTATCGCCGACTCTCTTGATAAGGATTACAGCGGTGTAAGGTTCAATATCAATTTGAAGGCCACTGACCTCTATCTGGTAACTGTAATTCCATTCCCACTCTGGATGTGGAGGTGTATCAACCAAAACAACATGGTTCACCGTGATGGTTTCATCGCCACTCTCGGCACTTGTAATGGGCACTTGAAAAGAAGCACACAAAAGGGTTATGATGATGATTGTGTGGAGCACGGGTCGTGAGTGCATGGTGCTGTGAGTCTTATCAGAGATTAGGTTTTTTCGGCCATTTTAGTTTTCCTTTTCTAGTGGAGTGATTGAAATGAACCGAATGAAATAATGCATTACTGATATTTGCGTAGGCTCTATTCGCCCCTAGACACTGAAAGGGCCATTGCTGACCCTTTGAATGATAATCAACTTTGCAATGAGCTACAAATCATTAACTTCAGAGTATGCATCAATAATCATAATCGTCGGCAAATCCCTCAGTCAATTCTTGATAAGTTGTTCCCGAGCAGGCACTTGGTTTACCGGCCATCGCATCCGAGATTTCTAAATTCATCAAATCGCTCCAAGCCTGATTATCATCAACAGGCGGGCCACTTGCGCGGTCTATTCTTACCATTAAATCACAGTCTGATTCGTCATTTCCAACATGCCTAGCGTCATCATCAAGGAGTTCATATTGATGCCATATTGCCCCGTTACTTAGCCAGATTTCTTGACAGGTTGTAATTCCGGCATGAAAATCATCGCCCTTATGAATCTGATATGAAAAGCAAAATTCATCGGCATCATTTATGCCCCAATTCATTTCAAGATTATAATAATCAGACGCACTGTTGGCATTATAATTTGCTATTTTAATTCCGTTGGAGTCGAACCAAACCAAATCCGAGTTGAAATTATCGGCTTTTGTTGTACCTTCATCGGTGCCATCTAGACAATCATTATCACCATCATTTACGTTTGACCCCCTAATATGCATCCCATCACTACATTCAAAATAAGGAGTAGACCATTGAAGAATGGAACCATCATCTTTTAGCCAAATAGCGTCATAATTACAATTGGTTTCATCGCCATTGTAGTAAGTGTAGCAATTTTGCTTGAACCACTTACCGGCATAATCTTCATCGGGAGTCCCGCCAGTGGCTTCTTTAACTCCTGCGGACTTACCAAGGAAATATCCACTAAAACCTCCACCGGACAGCACGATAATGCCGGCGATAGTTGCCACAATTATCATCTTCATATTTCCAGACGGATTTTCTGACGATTGAACAAATGGCGGCGGTGAGGCAATACCGGTAGTTTGGGGTGGAAAAGCAGTTGGTGATTGAGGTTGACCATAATGTGGTTGAGGTATGACCGGTGTATGTGGAGCCAGTGGAGGTGGTGGTGGCGCGTATGGGTTATGTGGTTGCATAGTAAGAGGTGTTTGCGGTTAGACTTTATATTTTCCCACATGTTTTCAAACTCTATCTTGAAGCCTCTTTTTTTTCATTGATTTTTGTCGAGCCATTCTTGCCCATACCATTTCCATTGGTCCATAGTCCAGCCTTCTGGAAGACCTCCGGGCGGTAATGGTGGGGCTTCGGATGGGGCTACTTCAGGGGATTGTTCAGGTTCGGGCTCGGGCTCGGGTGTTGCCGTTTCTATTCCAGCAATCGCCTCAAGACTGTCCCCTTCATCATACAAACTTGCAGCATCAATAGTAGATGATTCTTGGGCATCATCAGCCAAATCATCATCGGCAACTGTGAAGTCAAGACTCTCGACATCGTCATCCCAAGCAGAATCAGAAACTATTCCACCTTGAGCGGAAAGTCCGGCCGTTCCTTCCAAAGCCTCACTTTCAGCAGACTTGTTTTCTTCTGGAACATATGGTACGCCATACATCTTGACTAACGAATTTACTTTTCGACGTTTAACAATGACACTGACGATGAGAATTATTGCTGTGAGAAAAAGGAATGCGCCGCCTCCAACAGCGACTACTTGTTTGACAATATTAGAATCAACTTTGTCGTTATCGAGCAAGCCAGCGTTAATACTGGCATTCCAAGCTGCATAACTCAAGTCTGTATCGTTTTCATCCTTGTCACGAGAAAGATATGTTTGGTAATCATCGTTACGCCATCCTTGGCAGGAAAGAGAAACATCGTCAATGTTGAGCATGCAATGGTCCTGTTCTGTTTGAACAAGAGGGCGATTATCGTCATAATCGGAATTCGAACCAACACCATCATTGTCAGCATCAAAGTATTCATTGGGGTCTGTTTCCATACCTTGAGATTCAGTCACATCGACCCATCCATCCCCATCTGCATCGACACAGCCATATGAAGGAACTTCAATGTAGCCCAATACTGAAGTTGTGTTAACAATCCAAGCCTTAGTTGATGTACCAGCCTCCCATGGACAACCATCAGGAATCAAACCTGTTGTATCATCCCCGTAGCCATCACCATCGCCATCAATCCATTGGGTGTTCTGCTGTGGTAATGCATCAGCACCTTGTTCAACGGTCCAATTCTCAGTTGGGTTGGAATATCCGTCAAGGTCCGAGTCAAGACAACCAAAACGATCGATTCTAGAAAATCCATTTACATTCGGGCAAGCGTCAGGAGTGATGCCGTTTGGATTTTCACCATATCCATCCTGGTCAGAGTCAAACCATTGAGTTGGTTCATCCTTGAATTTGTCACCATCGAGGCCGTTTGCATTATCCCCATAGCCATCTCCATCTGAATCAGCCCATTGCTCACTGTTAGCCGGGAAAGCATCTCCATTGTCGCCTCCGGGATTGTCACCATAGCCATCTCCATCTGAATCAGCCCATTGATAGATGTCTGAGGGGAATAAGTCTGCAAGATTGCCATTGGGATTGTCCCCATAACCATCTCCATCGGCATCAGCCCACTGTGTAAATTCGAGTGGGAAGGCATCGGATTGATCGGTTACTCCATCCCCATCTGTATCCAAGTCATACAAGCGTATTTTCGACAGGGTAGAGGTTGAAGAAACAATGTAAATTTCTCCTGTATATTCTTGCAACGAACCAACAACTTTTCCTGTTGAATCATAGGTCTCGCCTTCGGTAAAACCAGAGACGTCAACCTGAGTCAATTTACCATTTTGAGTACCTATATGATAGGTGGAATTATCGAATTCTTCTAATGAGTTAATCGAGGCGCCATGGGTGAGGGAGAGCGTTTCTACTGCCCATGAATTCGTATCGTATCGATACAAGTTTCCACTTGCAGTTCCAATTAATAAATCTCCATTATGGTCTTCCATAGCCACATTGATGATGGAAGTAGATTCTGTCAACGTTGTTAATGCGTTTCCATCATTATCGGAAATGTAGACTTTCTTATCATAAGCACCAAGAACTATCCGGCCATCTGAAAGCACATCAAAGGCATTGAATCCAGTTTGAACCTGTGGAGATACTATTCCAGTAGGTCCTTCAGAATCATATTCTTCGGCTCGGCGACGACTTCCTGCATAATACGCTAACCAAAGGTCACCATCATCGTCCCAATCGGCATCATTGACCGGATCTTGCGTGGAGATATTTCGGTTGGCAATTTGAAGTCCCATATGGATGATGAAAACGCCTGAGTCATGACAAACAACTGCTAATTGTTGTGCAGCATCCAAACGAGCCGCATTTGTACTGACGTTCAAATCAAGTTGCCATTGTGGTATGAGGAAACCACCGACAAAACTGTTTACGCTAACATTTCCAGAGGCGTCGACTGTTAAAATTGAGCCATCGTAAATTTGTTTCCAATAGACAAAACTCGGTTCATGTTCCTGTATGTATCCTCCATCAACAAGTGTTGAACCTGATGCGGACACAAGAGGAATAATTCCAGCAAGAGGTAACATCAATGCTGCGATAAGAACAACAACGAATCGCTTCATAACAACCCGAGGGCCTCAATCAATATGAAGCGTACCCTTGATGGCGTCAAGAGGATATTTCATTCATTCCGTCTCATCATCGAGATTTTCATCAACTGCTGGTGATTTAACCGGAGGTGATAATTTCAGTGGAGTCAACTTTTGAACTGGTTTGAGGAGCGTCGTAGTATCAGTCTTGGGGACTTCACCACGCTTTGATTGTGGAGGTGCACCACGTGCTTTCTTCGGAATCAATTGCTGGAGTTGAGGAGTCAATGTAGTCGTTTTAACATCGGTAGATGTTTCAACGGATTGAAGAACTGAAGTAATAGGACGGAGTGTTGTTGACATTTCATCTTCTTGACTTTCTTCTACTGCTTGCTCAACCTCTAGTTCTTCAATTGGTTCAGCAATAGGTTCAGCAATGGGTTCAGCAATGGGTTCAGCAATGGGTTCAGCAATAGGTTCAGCAATAGGTTCGACGACCTGCTCCATTTGTGTTTCAGGCACAGGTGCACTAATCGGTTGAAGTGGTGTTCTCACCAATTTTTGAACCGGTTGTGGGAGATTTGGTCCGGCACTAGTGCTACCAAGTGGCTTTTTGACAGGGCGTGCAAGAGGGGCACCGCCCATTGGCGCAAGTGGTTTGGAACTGGTCATCGGACTTCGCATTCCACTCAAGCCCATACGGGCTTGTGGTGCTTGCTGTTGACCGGCAAGAACTCCACGCATTGGACGACCTCCCGTTGAACCAAGCGCATCCGAACGGGCACCCAAAGCACTCGGGTTCATGTCACCAGCACCTGGTGCATTTTGCCCAGAAATCGATTGCATCCACATTTGTCGCTTTTCAGCTCGAGTATCTGTCGACTGAAGTTCTCGGAATTCTGCTTCACGAGTCCGAATATCGGACTCAGCAGTATTGATTTCACCTTCGATTTGATTTGTGATGGCAGTTCGCATTTGATCTTCAGCCATTTCTTTGAAGGCATCCATTTTTTCGCTCAAACTTTGCAGTCTTGTGCGGATCTCCGCTCGTTTGAGACCAAGTTGGGCCTCGATTTCTGCACGAATATGTGTCTCTCTCTTACGAACATCGATGAGCGCTTTGTTTCGCATGATTTCTTCACGCTTGTCGAGTTGACGTTCAAGTTGGGTTGCAACTTCCTCTTCCTTTCTGGTTCGGAATTCATTGAGGCGGTCTTCCATATCGACTTCAAGTTCCAGAGAAGTTTCTTCTTTAAGCAAATCAAGATCTGTTTCAAAGGTCAAACGCTCATTTCGTAGACCCGCATCAACTTCAGACATTATGGCCTTGCGAGCGGATGCTTCACGTGACTGGAATTCCAACTCGAGGCGTTCTGACCAATCGGTCTTCTTCGATTCATATTGCTCCTCAAGTTGTCCACGTAATTCTGCTTCTCGTTCATATCGGAAACGTGCAAGACGGTTTTGGATTTCAGCTTCTCGGGCATTTCGATAACTACTGAACTCCTCATCCATTCGGACATCAAGTTCTGCTTCAACATCTGATTTGAGGGAGCGGGAAATATCGTCAACTGCCTTTGAAAATGTGATGTCATACTTTTCTCGGAGACGTGATTTGCGTTCTGAAAGGCGTTCAGCATGACGCGCTTGCAATTGCTGTTCAATTTCAACACGGAGTTCATCACGACGTCGAGCGATGGCCAATTCAATATCTTCGCGCATTCGCTCTTCGAGGTCATCGGTTTCTTGACGAAGTCTGCCCTCGAGTTCATCTTGTAATTGTTCAGCAATATCTTCTTCCAAGCGAAGACTACGACGTTCATATTCAGCCTTTAAGCGCGCTTCACGTTGCTTTAATCTTGTTCGCAATTGTTGCTCAAGGCGTGTTCGAATACCACGACGTAATTGCTCTTCACGCTCAGAGAGACGTGCTGCATGACCTTCTTCAAGGCGTGAAATTTCAGATACTTCCATTTCTTTGAACCGTTCTTCCATTTCAAGTTCGATATTCGCCTCAATTTCACGGACTCGACGTTGTAATTCTTGATTGTATTCCATTGCAAGTCGTTCTTTTTGAATATCAAGTCTCTGACGATGCTCGTCTTGAAGTTGTGTTTCGATTTGAGATTTCAATTGTGCTTTATGTTCTTCAAGACGAAGGTCTTGTTCAACATCCAATTTATCTTGAAGTGATTCAAGTTGGCGATTGAGTCTGAGTTCAAGTTCTCCACGCATGCGAGATTCTTCTCGGGCTAGTGAATCGCGTTCAAGCGTACTCAAATCACGTTCCATCTCTTCTCTCATTTCTTTTTCGAGTGAATCGAGTGTGAGTTCATGCTGAACAGCTAAATCACTTGCTAATGAATCTTGCATGATAGCAACTCGCTCAGCGATTGCTTGTTGACGAATTCGTCGTTCTCGGCGTAAATCTGCTCGCAGTCGCTCTTCCTGACGGAATCGCGCACTTGTCATTGTTGCTTGATCGAGGGAGGATGTAGCCGTCGAAGTAAACTGGGAACGAAGTGCAGATAGTGAGACTTTGTCAGTGTTTTCTCGCTTCTTGCGAGCCGCTTCAATGACCTCACTATCGTTGCTTGCGCTCATTCCCATCGTATCCCATCCAATGGTTCATGCACATCTCATCATAGATAAGGAGCGCGACAAGTATGTGAGGCTTAAAGGCAATTTGCAAAGGTTATGCGACCAACCAACAGCCCTATTCTGTTGATTGAGAGATTGATTGAAAATCAACTATTCATTTGACGCCATTATTAAGCCACACATGTGGGGGTTTCTTGGCAAGACTGAACAAAAACAATTCGATATTTCGTCTAAGGAAACTCCAAGGAGTTCGGTATTAGAATAACGCCTTGCTATGGGCTCAGCGAAATATTGAGCGCATTCAGAATGTTACCTTGAAACTAGTCTCGCATGCTGGGCAATTTATCTCTCTTTCACCTGGACGACGTTTCATACGTAATTGACGTTCACATCCAGGGCAAGATATCTCTACGCGTGCCACCTTTGGAACAAGAGTGAAATGGCATGAACAGGATGCACATTTCAAATGTGCTGGCCGCTTTTTGACACCAACAACGAGCACTTTTTCACATTCAGGGCAACCAACTTTTTCTTCGGCCCATTTCTTTCTAGTGATTGTGTGTTCTATGCGTACGCGTGCTTGACACAATGTGCAACGAATATCCCCAAGTTCATTGGGTAACAAACCATCACATTTAGGGCATGAAAGTGCTGGTGGAGCAACTCGTGATTCAACTGTTAACTCTTCGCTCATGGTTACCGCTCCTGTTCTCACTTCTTGAGGTATTTGCTTTTCAAAGGTCATCTTTACTTTTTCTTTGCAATCAAAGCGATGCTCGCAGGCAAAAAGTTCCAAGGTAAATCTAATTCAATTCCATGCTCTTTAGCAAGGAGTTCAAGCATCCGTTTCGCACCGATTTGATCACGTGAACCTTCTAGGTTGATGACATGAACTTCTCCACCAGCAGCAATTGATTCTGGAAGCGAACTAGAGTCGCCATCAGTCACTAAAGAAGATGGAGATGATGATGCATTTGAACTTGTAAGAAGTTCAGGTAATTCGACATGAGATGTTTTTTTCCACCATCGAGAACGCCCAGCATCGCGATGATTCTTAACTAAATTCAGTGATGCTAATTTTTTCAAATGATGATATAGATTGTATCGTTCGACATTTACTTCGGTTTGAAGTTGAACCGTACTCATTTCATCTTTCGTTGAGAGAGCAATATACAATGCTCGACGGGTTGGATGAGCGAGGGCTGTTGTGACTGGGTCTGCTCGAACTCGTGCCATCTCCTCACCATTTGGGCAGAACTGCCCCTACGGTTTGAATATGCCGCGTAAAGTGGCCAAATTAGCAACTCAAACCGGGAAATATTTTGACTTAAGGAGGGAAAATGCTTCTTTAGTATCCCTCCATAATGAAACAAAAATGGACGATAAAAGAGCGAATGCTCCGTCACCACCCGCTAGACGCGCACCGTTCAAAATGACGAGTATTACCGATGCTTCATGAATCAAAACACCCACCCAAAGTTCGTCATAAAGTTGCAGAATGACCGCTGCAACCAGTGAAAGTGTAATTCCTACGGTTATGAATAAATTACCCATGAGAATTCTTTGAGCCCGACGAGCCAAGTCAATAAGGTCGGTGAGCATAAGTGGATTGTCGCTTGGAATGAGGACATCTGCTGCTTCAAGATTAACCGTTTCTCCAGTCCCAACTGCAACGCCAACATCAGCAAGCGCCAGTGCGGCAGCATCATTGAAGCCATCACCAACCATCATTGTAATGTGAGTGTTTGAACGGTTTTTCACCCATTGTACTTTCTGTTCAGGAGAAAATCCGCCATGAGCGGAAGATTCTGGAAGCCCCACGCTCTTTGCAAAGGCAGAAACTGCAGCCTGATTGTCGCCGGAAAGAATTTCAACATTGATTGAACGCTTTTTCAATCCTGAAATTAATTCTTTACTTCCCGTATGCGTATCATCATGTATGAAGGTGAACAAAGCAATTCCTTCTGTATCTCGGACCAAGAGGCTGGCTCCATGACCTTTGTTTTCTGCCGCCTTGTACGCTTCTTGAAGTTCCTTAGGAACGGTAACGTTGAGCGTTTTAGCACGATCAAATCGAATAAACATCACTTCTTTTCCACTGACCAATCCTTTGACGCCCGCTTCAATATCCGAGAGAGATGTGACTTGAATCGGTGGGACTTTCTGTTCATTGAGATATTCCATGACAGAGAGGGCATAGGGATGGGAGGAACGTGCTTCAAGACCACCGGCCAATTTGAGGGCCGCAGATTGTTGACGGCCCTTTGCCATGATTATTTCACCCAGTTTGGGTTTTCCAGAAGTCAATGTCCCTGTTTTATCAAGTAAGATATGATTGACTTTTGAAAGGCGTTCAATGACATCCCCCCCGCGTGCTATGGCTCCAAAGTGAGCTGAGCGTGAAAGAGCCGCTGCATGGGGCACTGGTGTGGCAAGTAACAAAGCACATGGACATGCAACAACCCAAATCAATAAAATGACCTTCCAATCATTAGGGAATAAGAAATACCAAACTGCTATTGCACCGGTAAGAACAATTGGCACCCATATGGCAGTAAAGAGTTCAATACTACTCTGTAAACGTGGAGGTTCTTCTCGGAAAGTATGAACTGCATCAATTAACCCAGACAAACGGGTATCATCACCAACGGCAGTCACTTCGACAATAACGGGTCCACGGGCTAATACAAGACCTGCTTGAATCTCATCACCTTCTGATACTTCAACTGGAACCGATTCTCCAGTCAATGGGGCTTTATCTAACGAACCATGCCCTTCGAGAATCTTTCCATCTGTAGGAATTAGTTCACCGCTTCGGATTTCAATTGTATCACCAATTTGAATCAATTCGATGGGTACTGTTTCATGCTCTGCATCTGGGTCTGGAAGTGCACAGCCATCTTCACCAACAAGGGGTGCTGGGGATGCCATCTGAAGAGAAAAACCGAGCATTTTCGTTGAATCTACTTTCTTCGGTTTGTTTCCTGTTACTCTTCGCGCTGTTCGTGGAAGGCGGTCAAGCCCACCTTGCATTGCTTTGCGAGCTTTCACCAATGCATCACCCTCAAGGTGTGCAGTGAATGCAACTAGAATCGCAACAACTAATGCTTCTTCCCACATTCCCAAAACCGCTGCACCAATCACTGCTAAACTCGTAAGGACTTGGAAACCAAGTTGCCGATTACTAATACTTGCAATGGCTTCTTTGAACATTTGAGAACCACCTATGAGTAATCCTGGCAGGGCAATCATTCCAAGAACTAAGGAAGAAAATCCAAGAATTTCTCCAAGAATGACCAAGAATAACAGAGGAAGAGCGATTCCTCCACCGATTAAACGCCATTGGTCGGGACGAATTCGATTCGATTGAGCAGGAACATACTTCGCAGGTGAGCCAATAATTTCACTGAGATGTAAATCTCGAATTTCAAACAGGTCTTGAGGTGTTTCAGGAGCAAATTGGAGAAGTATTCGTTCATCATCGGTAATCTCAACATCAAGAACACCTGGTTGATTTCGGAAAATTTTCCCAAGTTTTCTTTGGTCGACGCCATTTCTATGAGCAATATGTGAACTGCGAACTCCAACGATTTCATTGAAACCAACATTCGGTGCATGACCCAGTGAACGTAACACAGAAGATGCTTCTGAAAGTGAACCATGTTCAAGGTCGATGGATAATTTCACAGTTCCCGAAGTTGCTGAAACGGTAGTATTGTTGACTTGTTTGAGGGAATCAAGTGCCCTAGTGGCTTTACTTGCACAATCCGGACAGTCCATTCCTAATAACGGCCAACTAATTTCAAACTCTCCAGTGGCTTGTCGGATTATTGGAGTATCGAGAATCTCTGCATCAAGAACTACTTGAGGCGGTGGCGTCACTTTTTTCGATTTTTTAACACGGGGTTTTCGTGCTGGTTTTTCTTTGGTTTTAGGGGCTTTCACTTCAATATCATCATCGAGCGAGAGAAATACTTCCTCTTTATCACCCGATGACATAATGTCGCCTCGCGGCCGACCTCAATAATATCTCCCTTCTCGACGGTACAAATGCTGAGAACATGAGGCGAAAATTGATGACACGCTCATGTCTGGCACTTAGTATGCAGTGGCTCCCAGAGGGTTGGTTTCCAAAGTTTGTCGCTGTCGATATCGATGGCACCCTTACCGATGGGGAAAAACGACTCAATACAAGTGCTTTGAATGCGTTAGAACGCTTAGAAAAGGTAGGGATTCCAATCATTCTTGCTACTGGGAATGTTCGTGCCATCGCCTATGGATTATGGCGATTTCTCAAACTCTCTGGCCCAATCTGTTGTGAAAACGGAGGAGTTCTTTGGCATCCTAGTTTCACCGAACCAATTCTACAGGCCGATGGTACAGAAGCAAAACGTGCTGCTGAATGGCTTGATACCGTCATGCAACTCACAGAAGGCTCGAAAGGAATTGAATCAAATCAATGGCGAGAAAGTGAATGGTGCCTTCACCCTAGTGAGAATTTAGAACAAATACGCATGCATCTTGCTGACAGTGAATGGTCACATCTTTCTGCACTTCGAACTGGATTTGCCATTCACTTGATGGAGCCACATCTTACCAAAGGAAGTGGTCTAGAAATTTTACTTGAACGTATGGGATGGTCAAAAGATGATATGTTGTGTGTTGGAGATGCGCCCAATGATTTGCCAATGTTTGAACTTGCGCATTGGTCTGTAGCGGTCAAAGGAGCGTTTGAGTCGGTATTACAAGCGGCTGATGTGTGTTCACCCCACTATCATGGCGATACATTTGAGCCACTTGTAGAAGCAATTATTGAAGCGAAGAATAATTCTATCAACTGAGTGTATTTGATTACATAAGATGGAGAATTTAACTCTAATCACTAGTATGGCTTGTAAATCAGCAACATCCATTATCACGCATTGGAGCGGCAATGAAATTGACTTTGTCGATATCTTGGGTGTTATTTAGTTTGTCAATTGCTTGACGAAATGAATGAGCATCACCGCGTACTTGCATAGTATCAACACAAGTATGGCTATCGGTGAGACAATTATGATGGAAAGAAATTACTTCGATTTCATGTGAATGGCGTAGTTCCATGAGCTTGTTTTCGACGCCATGCTGATAGTAAATGACAATGGTCCCATCCAAAACCACATCGTCATCCATTGCTACCAGTTCACCACGACGTTGAGCCTCGGCAAAATGTAAACTGGCATCTCGAAGGAATAAACTTCGGTTTGAATAACCTGATTGGTGTATCAAATGCTCTAGTTGTTTGGCAAATTCATTGTCAGTGCTAAACGAAAGTACTCTGCTCATGTTTATTTGCCTACGTAATAATTAATAATATTTTTTATATATCTATTATTGAAGGGATAACTGTGACAACAGCACCATTCTTCTATGCAGCCCTTACCCTCATCATAGCCCTAATCGGTGGACTGATACCTGTTTTTTCAAAGGTAAAGGACGACCCTGCGCGCCTAAAAATGCTCTCCGGCATTGCTGCTGGAATTATTATTGCATCAGCATTGATGGTTGTTATACCTGAAGGTTATGAATTAGCATCGGGGGAAGAACATACAAATGAATTGTTACTCGGGGGTGCAATTTTAGCGGGATTCTTACTCATGCTAATCTTAGAAGGTTCTGGAATTGGACATGCTGTACATGAAGAGCATCACGACCATGACCACGCTCATGGGCACGAACATGTCCATCATGGCAATGGTGGGTGGATGTTAGTATTCGGACTCTCATTACACGCTGCAACCGATGGCGTAGCAATTGGGGCGGCAGCCGCGACTGGTAGTATCGCAGTCACTGCAACCGTTGCATTTGCCGTTTTGATTCACAAAGCACCTGCTGCATTCAGTTTAGGCGTATTTTCATTGCATGAACGTACAAATAGAAACGATTCTATTCGAGATGTGGTTGTCTTTTCACTTGCAACACCATTGATGATGTTAGTTGCTTTCTATGCTTTGTCCGATTTAGAAACCCACCTAATTGGTTTAGCCATGTTGTTTTCTGCGGGAACATTCCTCTATGTTGCAACTGTTGATACCTTGCCCGATATTCACAATCCTGAAACCGGTAGAAAAGCAATGCTGTATGTTCTTCTTGGCGTCGTAATCCTCTCAGTTCTCCTTTTCGTAGCAGATGCTTCTGGCTTGATTGCACATACGCATTGAATGTGAAAATAAATTTAGAAATCGAATAATGTATTTACCCCATAATAATAATCAATTATTAGGTTTTATGGACATCTAAAACTTGTATAAAGAGAGTGCCGGGGGCAGGATTCGAACCTGCGAAGCTTTACGCAGAGGATCTTGAGTCCACCCCCTTTGACCGCTCGGGAACCCCGGCTTCTTGTTGAGCGTAGGACCCCCCGTTTTTGACTATTCCTCTTGAGTCAAATCAACTAAATCCTTCGGGCGAGGAGGGGGCATGCTTCGATAGTCCATTGCATGATGTACTTGATTTGAAGTAAATTCATTGATTTTTTCTCGACGATGAAGGATTGATGCAATGAAGATGCCTGAAGAAAGAAGGAAAATAAGGCCTGCAAAGCCAAGTTTCGTTGCTGTTTGACCATCTTGTTGCTGATAGGTTTGGACATCAGCAACAGGTATAGGGACATTTCCAGTGAAGTTGACAATCTTTACTGTGATTCCTAAACGGCCAGTCTTCCATGCCTCTACTTTCCATTCATAATCAACCCAAGAACCTCCTCCAATTGTACTGGAGTTCGATGCCAAAAGGCGTCCAAGGTCATCATAACACTCAACGGTCATATTACCCGTGAGAACTCCAACATTGGAAACGCGAACAAAGATAGAGAGTTGTTCACCAAGAACTGGACGATAGGGTGTGACGATAATATCTTCAAATTGTGGTTCAAAGGCAATCCATTGGAATCGGGGATTCAATGGCAGACCCTCGGTACCAAATCCTGAAACCGCCCTACCCGACATATCAAAACCACTGAACCAAACTACTAACTGGTCGTTCTTGATAAGTAAAGATTCGTTGGATGGTTGAAGGTTCACTCTCGATGAAAAGGTGTATGTTGGGGCTGTTCCACTCAAATAATCAATCGATTGTTCTCCTGCTGAATTCTCTATTTCGTGTCCTGCACGAGTGAAATACCAATGCATTTTAACAGAATTTATGTCCATTCCTACTTCATCACTCACAATAACAATGATTTCTTGCTCATCAAAAGTATCGGAATCAACCTGTGAAAGAATTCCTGGCGGTATTGAAAGAATAGGGTGGTCTTGGTCAAGAGTGATGTCAAACGATTGGAGGAAAATCATATTGGGGACCCCGATTACTTCTACGGTTAAAGTCGCTTGACGATGTTTAAGAATGGATGAATTTAGATTTAGTAACATGCTGATGTTTCCAGTAGAAGAGAAACTCATGTTCTGTAGAATTGAACGTTCTCCATCTGAAAGAGTGGCTTGTATGTATGCGGAGGATGGAATGTGTTGTGCAGATATCGAAGTATTGGCATGATAGAGTCGAGTTTCAACAAGTATGTCGTCATTCAAATGAACTGAAATTTCTGTCGCAGTAATGACGCCTATTGGTTCGGTTTGGTCAGAAATTATGATTGGCCCAAGATAGAGTTCTGATGAGAGGTGCCAGTTAAATACGCTCAAGTGCGACAAACCTAGGCCAAGATTTTGGCCTTCATCGAACACTTTCAATGACGGAGTGCCTGACAAAGTTGAGATGTTGTCCACGCCCCATGCAATACGGAATGTAATATCGAGGTGCCATTCGGATTGAAGTGGTGTTTTTGATATGTTAACAACGGGAGATATTTCAAAACAATTAGAATCGTAGATAATCTCTTCAAAACGAGGCAAATACTTGATTGCGCATATCTCACTTTGATCTTGACTGAGGAGTGCCAGTTCTATACTGTCAAGGGACTGTATCCCATTTGCATCAATAAGTGCAAAAGAAAAGGTATGTTCATTACCAATAAGAAGGGATGAATTATAGAGGTCGAAGGAAAGAGATTCAGTTTCAATAAGGGTGTCAAATCGTTCCTGAACTTGTAACGTTGCCAAGTCATTTTGTTCTCCAAACTCACCTCCACCAAGAAGTGCATTTCCGGCTAAATCAAAGCCCTTCACGACAATACTTGCTTTTCCTGAAGACCGACCTGCAGGAAGAATATCCTGCCATGAAAGATGGGGGAGGTCTATTTCAGCTGATGTGAGACCTGAATTGAACGTTACCGTTTGAGTTGAATATTCTTCTTCCTCCATCTCTCCGTTGCCATTCATATCATGACTTGCTTCAAGCCAATAACTGAATTGAATAGTGTTCGATAATCCCTCTGGGTCTTGAAGATTCAAGCGTAAAGCCACATCTTGCTGCAAGGTCCAGATGTATCCATCTGCTGGAGCGTAACCACCTGAATCTAAAATTTGTAAAGTTGTAGTCGTGGGTTCGATTTTATCAAACAAGAATGGGATGGCTTGTGAAGGGCTAGTTTGATCGATACTTGTTGCGGCATTTTCCGAAGCCGGTCCTAATCGTTCTAGATGTGGTGAAAGAACAATTCTCGTATTGCTAGGTAAATTTTCGCTTATATCAGGGGCATTGATAGGAACTAAGAAGGCTCCGTTTGCATCTACATCCGCATACCACGACATATTCCATATGATTGGCTCATCTGGCCATTCATCGGGTCCACCGCTTTGGTTTACAGGCGGCACTGCGGTTGCATCGATTCGTACTTGGGCGTCTCCCAAGCCGACATAGGCACCCAAAATTCCCTCAAAACGGACTTTGCCAGACGCTTGCATATTTTGGCTTGCATTCAAGTGGAATGGCCATTGAGGATTCGACCAATCACTAAGAACACGGTTGGTATCATCGATTACATTGAAATCGATTACCTCTAAATCATTCTCGATTTCATTGAATAATGTATGGCGATGAAGAATGGTGGGGCCAGTGGAGAATCCGTCGACATCTACACCTTTAGCCAGGAGATAGAGGTCATCCACATCATCCATTAACCAATGACTGTTGAAAGCCCATGTTACAGTACAAGTGTTCATCGTACACACGGTTGAAGATTGATTTTCAACAAAAGATGCAAATCCTACGCCATAGAGTTGGCGGTATTGAGGTGAAGAATCGAGGTTAAATGCCTCAACTTCGACCAAACTATCAGCGTATGAAGCCGAAGAAGAAAGGGTCAAATGAATCGATGAGAAGTCGGGTGCATCCCATTCCAATGAATGTGCATCGCCTCTCCAATGCTGCGTTTCAAACACAATGGTTTGTGTTGGCAACCAACGCGTATGGGTTGGTGGGACAATTCTGTCAACAAGTTTTGTTTGCGTTGCATAACTCAAATTAACCATGACCGAACCTTCTACAGTTTGAACCTTCATTGGAATGTCTAAAATGGCCGAAGGAGACGCATTATAGGTGTCTTGAAGAATACTATTCAATGTTTGATGAGTGAGTTGTGTGGTTAATGTTTGATGGTGAGGAATGAATTGCAATTGAGTCAATTTCGCTGTGAAATTACCATTCAATTGCAATTGGAACACACAAGCATCTAGATGCGCTGTGTGTTGTGTTTGGCTGTGACAAGTACCGGTGGTTTGAATACGACGGAATTGTGTTGATGAAGTTGCATCGAAGGATTGACCCTGTGAAAACGGAGCGTAACGTACCCAAGAGGAGCCGCCATCGGTTTGTGCTGCAATCAAGAAACTGACATCAAAAGAAGAAACTACTGGCCCTGTTCCTAAACTTCGAGCGACGAGTATTGTCAAATTGGCAAGTGTAGTTCCAGATGAATACGTGAATTCAATTGATTGTGTACCATGTACGATGTTTGAATCAAATATTTCAAGGGAATTGAAATTTCGATTGAGGCCGAATTCCTGGCTCGCATTCGATTCGGGCCATGAAAACAATTCCGTATCTTCTGGGCCGAGTTCAATCACCGGTTGAAGAGGAGCAGTGCCGCATATTGGTTCGAAAAGGAAACCAGACAACGATTGTCCGGGGTACCAAGTCAATGAAAAATCCGTTGACAATTGGGGCCGTCCTTGACGTTCGATTGTTTGTATTAATGAGGGTCGATAGGTGTCATCCCAGCGACTTGAAACGACTGAATATTGACTATGTGTGGCAGTGAGATTACCACCAATCATTTGGAATTCGGCCTTTTGGAATGGGCAGAGCGCGTTGGTCGACCATATCAAAGAGGCAAGATTCGTTGTTGCCGTGGATACAATGGCAGTATCGCTGTTAACTTCCAATACTTGGAGATTTGAACCGCTGTAATCACCGAGATGTGATAGATGATAGGAATCAAAGAACGTGAGAGTTCCAACCGAAAGGCGTTCAATATATGGTGTAACCAATCGGTCAAGACTCGTGAAATTGGCTCGAACATGCAAGGTTGGGAATTGAAGGGCATCAAACGGCAAATCAAGTGGCAAAGTTTTGTTTTGATATCCATCAATTGGGGTGCCATTACCATCCAAAATATCAAATCTAACGGAGGTGTTTTCGGGTTCAAATACAAATCCATCTAATTGGCCCCATCCAAACAATGGATCGGGTGTTAGAACCTCAGACACCCATGTTCCTGCGGGTTCGTAAACATCAATTTCAATACCTGCATCATCAATATACCAGCCATCCAATTCAATCAATTGGTCCGAGAAAAAGCTGAATTTAGCCCTAACGGACAACCCAGTGAGGTTTGACAAATCATATTCTTTGAGGTCAAAGCCTCGCTGGACATTGTGGCATCCGCCAACAACTGTTGAGCCGTCGAATATTCCTTGGTTATGGAACGGTGAGAAACTGTTGACTGTGGATAATTGGTCATGGAATGAACCAAAAGTTGGAGGAATAAACCACCATGAATCGCCGCCATCTGTTGAAATGGAAACAGTCCCCCCGTCCCAATTAGATTCAGTACATATCCAACTTCGGAATGTTAATCTTGAAGTTGAATTTTCTGGAAGAGTGTATTCTGGTGTATACAAATCTGTCCACATATCACTTCGATATTCATCATCCAGATAGATTCCCGCACCATTAGTTCCAGAATGCCATAAACCAGGTCCAAATCCAGAGGAATTACTGGTGGGTCCCACCTCCCAACGTCGATTTGATTGTGCCCATAACGACCACCCAGCAGGCAATTCATTTCCAGAATCAAAATCAATCAATGTTGTTTTCTGCGTATTATGTCCTAATAGCGTAACCCATTGCCATTCATTTGGCCCCGCAGGAGTTTCTAACCAGCCATCGGAAGAACCGTTGATTCCTGTTGGTTGGTTGGTGAAATTTTTCAATCGTTGAATATATTGCGAAGGCGTTCCTCTATCGGTCCAAACACTCAAATCATCAATAGTAATTCCCTCCCAACCCATTGAAGTTGTTCCACCATAGTTGATTTGAGCATTCGTTTCAACATTAAATCTAACAAGCGCATGGCTAGCATTTTGTGGCGCTGTCATCGTCCATGGAAGTGAATAACGCACTGGGCACCATTCACCTAATGAATCGCCACCGTTGAACCAAACCCCGCCACAAACAGCCCCCATTGAAGGGTGGCCTGGGTAAGTCGAGATTGGTGAATAGGTGGAGCCATTATCGAGTGAAAGCCATGCTGTGAGGTAATCACTAGCACCACCTTGGATATCCCAATTCACCCATATTTCCAATTCTACATTTTGACCAGTGAAGTTAGAGAGATTAAGAGGGAGGACTAAATCACCATGAGCATTAGCCAAATAATTTCCAGAAAGATTACCATGAAACCATGATGCGGAATCATCGCCTTGGTTGTGTACTTCAAAATTATCAACAAACCATCCACCTCGTGCTCCGAGACTTGAACTAGTTTGGAAACAAAGTCGGAATTGCACTGTGGCTTGCATATCCGTGACATAGGGGTCGAGTTGAAATTGTGAAGTCACCCAATTACTATCTTCTCCATTCCATACAGTCGATGGAGAATGATTCAACTGAGCAGTCGAAGGATAACCATCCAATGGTGAAAGTAAACCCCATGTTCCATTGGTATGTCTTATCTCAATCCATGCTGCATCATCAGTCAAGAGGGCTGCCCAATGCTCAAAGGTCAAAGTATAGTTCTTGACAAATGTTGGCGTTTCAATAGTAGGTGAGCGAAGACAACCCTCCATATCCGGTCCGAGATCACCGCGTGCCTGCGTTGCTAAAAAGCCAATTGAATTCGAACCATTGGATGGGACAAGCATCCCAGAATTCGTAGTAAAAGGAACGATGCTTGGGCGTTGAATAGACCATGCCTCATGGTCGGCTCCAGTTCCCATCCATCCGGGTGCAACGACTACTGAAGATTCAAAATTGGTAATTGAACCAAGTGATGAATTCGTGGCCAAAGTCAATTTTCCACCATGGCCAATTCCATTGGTGAGTTGATGAGTTCCATTCCATTGATTTGATGCTCCAACTCCAAACTGGGTACCATTACTTGAGGAAGTATTCCATAGTGGTTCAACATCTAGAGTTCCGCTCAAAAATGTTTGATTAGCGGGGACGGAAATGGTTGATGACAAACTGGTATTGACGCTTGATTGGTTCTCGCCAGGATGGAAAAATAATTCACCGGTTGTATCTTGTTCGGGTTCAGGAAGTAATGAGGCGGCAAATGTAGCATCATTACCAGCACTCAACGGTACACCAAGCATCAAAAAAACCAACACAAATGCAGTACATGACGACCTTTGGACATCACGTGTTGAGCGTTGATTTTTCAGCACTGGGGAAACACCTCGCTATGCGAGGTGGGCCATCAATTATCAATACGCGCGTTTAATGTTTGACAAAACACCTGTGAAGGGTTCAAAGTATGTCGGCCATAGGAGTGAACGATGTCGAACCTTACCGACCTTGATAGTGCTCAGTCGCGCGAGGTTGAAGAGCAATTATTTGCGACGCATCGCTTGCAAATTAATCGTCATGTCCCCATCCCACTTCCGCGTCAAAATTTTTGGAGCATGGTTCATCAACTCTTGAGAAGTTTAGATTCTGAAATTCAAGGCATGATGATGAAAGGTATGACGGGTATGCGTCTACAAAATTTGCAAAAGCGTCAAGCAAACATTCGTCTTATTGCTTCGGAACTCGCTCGAAAACGTTTGGTGGCAATGATGCAACACGTATCATCACAATCTCTACGCACTACAACCCCGCCCGGCGTTACTCAAGATTTGCCAGCACTTGATTGGCAACGCCATGACCCTGCTGAAAAAGCGATTTATCACATGATGCAAGTTCAAATTGACCGCTTCAAAATGGAAGTCGAATGGAATTCGATGCAAAATGGAATAGCAGGTGAAACCGCTCAAGGGCAAACTCGTTATGCACCGGGTACGGTTCAACTTGATTCATTTGTGGATTCAAACCTTACAGGTTCTGCTCCACCAGATTTGGCATTTGAAGACCGAGAACCTCCGGCTGAAGCTTTTGAATCAGCAGGTGACGAAGAAGAACGTTTCATTGATGAAGAATGGCCAGACTTAGACGAATATATCCACGCTGATTTAGTTGATAGTGCTCCAATAGAAGTTAAGGTACCAAAGAATGTTGCCACTGGAGATGTGAATGAAAAGCATGCTGCAGCGCTTGAATTGGCTCCTTCGAAGAAAGCATCATCTTCTATTGAAATGTTTGAAATGGAACAAGAATCTGCTGTTGAAGCGCCGATAGAAGAAGTCCCTGAAGAACCTGAACTCGTACGTATTCGTGTATTGATGGCAAGTCCAGAACCTATTGCTACCAAAAACGGAGAAGAACTTACCCTTGAAGAAGGCGATATTCATTTTGTTGATTCTGAAACTGCAAGTTGGCTAATTGATTCAGGTGTTGCAGAAGCTGCATCACTTTGAATAGCCTTACGGCAAACAGTTGTTAGACAATGAATTCGTTCGTCGAATCAGTTGACTGAGCGCATTGAAAGTTCAATGCTCACTGTATCTGGAATTTGAATACGGGTCACTTGACGGAGAGCGGATTCGCCCTTTCCGGAGGTAATATCCATTTCAAGCAAACGCTTGTGAACACGAAGTTCCCAGTGATCGTAAGTTTCAACGCCCTCACCATCAGGTGCTTTGCGGACTGGAACAACAAGGTGTCGTGTCGGCAATGGGATTGGTCCACGAAGTGAGATACCACCGGTATCACATATGGTTTTGATTTGGCTTGCAACGGTGTCAATGTCACGGTGATTTTGTCCCGTGAGTTTGATAATCGTTACTGCTGCCATAGTGATTCCTTCCGATTCCTTCAGATTTTATTGAGGTGAAATCACTTCTTATCAATCTTCAAACAAACGCCAGCTGCGACGGTCTTACCCATGTCACGGATAGCGAAGCGAGAGAGTTCAGGGAACGTGTCCATTTGCTCAATTGCCATTGGCTTGTTTGGTTGGAAACGGATGAGACATGCGTCGCCAGTCTTGAGGAAAGACGGGTTAGCTTCCTTACCAGATTTGTTAGTCTTCTCAAGAAGTTCGAGGAATCGAACTGCAACTTGAGCGGTGTGTGCGTGGAATACTGGAGTGTATCCTACGGAAACAGCCTTTGGAATGTCCATTAGTTGGATTTGTCCAACAAAGGTTTCGTCGTGACGAACGAACATAGGTTCATTGTCAGAATATCCAGCAACGTCACCACGGCGGATGTCGACTTGAGCAAGACCACGAACGTTGAAACCAACGTTGTCACCAGGTTCCGCCTTAGGAACCATAGTGTGGTGCATTTCAATCGACTTGACTTCAGCAGACTTTTGTGAAGGATTGAAGACAACAGTCTTTCCAACATTCAAAGTTCCTGTTTCAATTTTACCGACAGGCACTGTTCCGATACCGGAGATCTTGTAGACATCCTGAATTGGCAAACGAAGAGGCTTGTTGATTGGCTTATCTGGCATGGTGAGTTTGTCGATAGCTTCGAAGAGTGTAGGACCCTTATACCACGAGCAATTTTCTGATTTGTTGTAAACGTTGTCGCCGTTCAAAGAAGAAGCAGGAATCATAGGGATGTCATCCGGTTTGAATCCAGCCATCTTGAGAAGGTTACTCACTTCAGTGCAGGCAGTATTGTACTTGTCTTCGGACCAGTCAACACCGGAAATATCCATTTTGTTGACGTGAACGATGATTTGCTTAACACCAAGCACCTTGGCAAGGAAAGCGTGTTCCTTGGTTTGGGCGTTGACACCATCGTTAGCAGCACAGAGAAGAACTGCTGCATCAGCTTGTGAAGCACCAGTAATCATGTTCTTAACGAAATCTCGGTGACCTGGAGCGTCAATAACAGTCCAGTAGTAGTTTGGAGTGAAGAATTCTTTGTGAGCAACGTCGATGGTAATACCACGTTCGCGCTCTTCCTTGAGTCCGTCCATGACGTAAGCAAGTCCGAAACCGGCTTTACCGGATTCAGCAGCGAGTTTTTCGTTCTTTTCAATAACGTGTCCTTCGATGTGACCAGAATCTAGTAGTAGACGTCCGACAGTTGTTGACTTTCCGTGATCGACGTGACCGATGAACACGATGTTTAGGTGAGGCTTGCTCTTATCTTCCCATTGACTTCCCATGGTAATTACTCCTTAGCGAACCCTCCGAACAACCACCCCTATTTAGAAAGCGCGACGCGCCAACCCATAAGCAATTCAGAAAAAAAGCGGCTCTATTACCTGTTTTGTCTCCGGAATTACAGAAATTTAGAAAGTTTTTGCTGATGTTTCATTCTGCACCGTGAATCGAGCCATCCTCTGCGATTTTGTAGAGACGAATGGTGCTGGTTGCACCGGATATTGCTTTGGGACTCCCCGATATAGCGACAATTCGGTCTCCAATACCGATAGTCCCGGCCCCCAATAAAGCGTGAAGTGAGGCTTGCATTGTCTGTGAACCTCGATCATATTCTTCGACCATCAAACCTTCAACACCCGGAATTAATTGTAAACGGCGCATGGCACGTATACGATTGCTTACTGCTGTAACCGGTATCCCAGGGCAATAACCAGCAACCAAGCGTGCTGCATTTCCATGTTGCGTGGCAACCACAATACGTTTCGCTTTCGAAATTTTTGCTAACTCAACACCAGCATGAGCCACCGAACGAGTAGAAACGAAACGTGCCAAACCACTCGGTCGTTGTTCTGAAGAATTCAAACCCTTTTCACTCGCAACGGCTATTTTAGCCATCGTTTCAACGGCAGCAAGTGGAAATTTGCCTAACGCAGTTTCTCCAGAAAGCATGACTCCGGTGGCACCATGACGAATTGCACCAGATACATCACTGACTTCAGCTCGTGTCGGACGCGGTTGCAATGTCATCGATTCAAGCATTTGAGTAGCGACAATGACAATTTTTCCTCTAGTGAGAGCACCATCAATGATACGTTGTTGGGCTTCAGGAACATCTTCGAGTGGTATTTCCACACCGAGGTCTCCACGAGCAACCATAACAGCATCTGCAGAATCAAGAATCTCTTCAAGGTGTTCCAAGGCCACAGGGTGTTCTATTTTAGCAATCAAAGGAACATGTAATCCAGCATCTCGAACTGCTTTTTGGGCCGGTTCGAGGTCTTTTGCCGTTCGAACATAACTCACTGCAATATAATCTGCACCAGTTTTGAGAGCATGGGCTAATGCAGCCTCATCATTCGGGCCGATTGCGGGGAGGTCAACCATTGTTCCAGGAACATTGACGCCTTTTCGTTCACTCAAAACGCCTCCGTCTTCGATGATACAATCTACAATGCCACTGGTTTCCCGTGGTGAGTGAATAACCTTCAATCGAATTAATCCATCAGCAATGAGCACGGGGTCACCATCATTCAATTCAGCAGAGAGCCCTGCGTATTCAACAGGAATATTACTTGCATCTGCTTCTTCCATTGATTTTAGTCCACAGTGGAGTTTGATTGAAGAACCTCGCTCAAGAACAACAACGCCAGGAAATCGGCCTAGGCGAAGTTTCGGGCCCGGTAAGTCTGCGAGGATACAAGTGGGATGGCCAAGTTTTTCTTCCAATGAACGAATACGTTGGTACAGCGGTGTCTTCTCTTCAGGGATGCCGTGAGAGTAATTGAGTCGGCACACATTGACGCCTGCTTGAAGCAATGAAAGCAACGTTTCTTCATCATCGCAAGCCGGACCAATGGTTGCTACGATTCTAGTTCTGCGCATGATAATCCCTCAACTGTAGAATGTGAAACTTCTCACTTGTAATGTAAACGAATAATAAACGATTCAACTTGTAAATCATTCACTTTTTCATTGCGAATTTGAAGAACCCAATCGCCATCGCCATAGGTTGATTCAGTATCGGTGAACATGTAAGAACTGAGTGTGAGGTGGATACAATCGTTGTTTTCTTCATCGCAATCATCTCCGTCGGCACGCTGATCAAGACCTGTGTCTGATGTGTTCTTCGCTTCTTCATCCTCTTCATTGAAGGCGTAAATATCGAGTTTTGCACGGCAATTGGTCGCTCCAACGAAGACTGGGGTGCAATCACCATCTTGCTGCGGATAGGTGAGTTCACCAACAGCTTTGCGAATGGTGTTGCCTTTATCTTTATCATAGACGATATTCATGTCGAAATCGAGTGTTTGAGCATTTCCAGAGGTGTTGCCACCAATCTCAAAATCAGACCATTGACCGGCATAGCTGACATACACTTTGATGGAGTCTGAATCAGTCATACCTACACTGTTGAGAATATTGAGGTTCACTTCGTATTCACCAGGTTCAACATTTGACCAATCGATAGTTTCACCAGAAAAATCAACATCGTTTTCAGAATCTCCATCATTATCTTTGTCTGTAGATGGGTCAAGGTCCCAATTCCATTCAGTAATATATTGGCTTGAATCTCCTGGTTCAGAGGATGATGCATCGAGCGTAACGGTGGTTGTTGCAGAAATATCACGGTCAGTCATGGATTTGTCCATTTCACAAATCCATAGAACGATGTTCGTGTTTTCATCGATATCCTCGTCCGAACAGTCTTCAGAATCAGCATATTGGGCGATATCTGCTGTTGGCGGTATGGCTGTTGCCTCTGCAATAGTTAATTCCTTAGTGAGTGTGTTTGATTTGGAACCATCAGATACTGTCAATTCGATGATTTTTGTACCGGATGAATCGTAATGCCATGTAGTCGAGCGTCCTGTTTCGTCGATTGCTCCATCTTCATCAAAATCCCACCGGTAGGTTAAGCCATTGCTAGGTGTTGAACTCGAGGCATCAAAGGTAATCACATCACCTGTTCGAATATTTGATGATGGAGAATAATTGAAAACAGCGAGTACCTCGTCATCAGAACCGCTTCCATCGTCTTCAAAAACACAACCAGCAAGACTGGAAACTACCATCAAGAGCGCGAGGAGAATGGGCATAGAAGCCGACTTCATGACCTCTCTTATGGGTGCCTTCACCAAAAGGCCTTCCTTCTTACAAGTCATTTTAGAAGGAAAACAGTGATGTTTGCTTATTTCCGGTGACCAAATCTTTGGCCGTCCATCCAAAAGCCTCGGTAATTCGCCCTAATGCTGCTGCCAAACGTTCAGCATAAAATTGACCATCATAAGCCGAGATGCCACCATTTTCCTCATTTTCCAACCAAGGTTCAACACGCATCGGGCGTTGTGAAGCATCGGTTACGATGTACGAGACTTTCATGCCTGATGTGAAACCGAGCCCTAATTCGATTCTTGCTTTGGCGACTCTAACTTGAGCCATACTGTCGGGATTCGCATAATCTTTGGTGAAATCAATACTGCCATTCGAAGTGACTCGTCCTTTGCAAGATTTGGCAAGGATGAGTGATGTTGCATTCACTTGGGAATTCTTGAGTGCTTGTACGCGTTCAAGGGCGTATTTGATCAATTCATCACCTTCATCTGCCAAAGCATGGCTAAACATACGCTTCATTGTGGTGGTAAGATAGTTGAAAGAATCGGTTCGTTGCGTTTCATAGCCGCGAATCAACATTTCCTCTGCTGGCCAAACAACTTGGCCGACATAACGCTTTTTTGCACCATGGCTGAAAAATACAGAAAGACCTTTTTCAAATTCGAGAACTGCAGAATCACGGCTGTAACGTTGCGCTATTTCAAGACCGAAATCTATCATCGATTGTTTGGCTGCTTCCCATTTTTCAATTTTTTTAACCGCTTCTTGTTCTCCATTTTTAGCGGCAAGAATTTCATCTTCTCTCAGTGAAGAAGGTGCCTGGGCATCAACAGGTGAGCGTACAAAGATAGAATCAGTATCGGAATACACAACTCCATGGCCTTCCACCTCCAATTGTGCAATGATGGCCTTGATGTTATGACGAGCCCAAGCGGTAATTGAAGAACCTAAGTCTCGATGGGTGAAACGGTAAAATCCACTCGCAAATACACCATAGAAGGTGTTCATGAGAATCTTTACAGCGTATTGCATTGAATCATGGAACGATTGTTTAGTGCTATCGCCTGCTTTTTTTGCGTCATTGAGAGCGGCTTTGTGTACATCTCGCTGTTCCATCAAATTTTCAAGAAGGCGGGGGACAAGGCCTTTTCGAACCGATTGGTGGCGGAATCGTGCACCGGTAGGTGCGGTATGAACCGGTTCGCCATCCTTCGGCTGGTCAGGTTGTGCGGGGTCTATTCGTGTGGTATAGCAGATGTTTTGACCAATCATTATCGAAGGATACATGCTCTTGAAATCAAGTACTGCTATCCATGGATGAAGACCTGCATCTACTTCGTGGACGTAGCCTCCTGTAATTTGTCCTTCTTTGGCTTCAGCAGAACCGGTTAATGGTACTGCTACATTTTCTGTATCTGCAAGACGGATGACTAGGGAATCAACCAATTGACTTGTACTTCCAATCGCGGCAGTGTCGAAGGTGACTTTCGCAACTGCGGCAACCGCTTCTTTACGGCGAATTACTTGTAATGCATTCAAAATATCAAGGGGTAAAGCTGCATCTCTAATGCAATATTCCATGACTTCTTCAGGTCGATTGGCCCATTCCATGTCCATTTTCGAAGCATCAACATCCATTTTGTGTTTCTCGGCATCATCTGGAAACAGCAGGTTGCTGATGAAAGAAAGTGTTTCGCGTTGTGGGCGTAAAGCCATTCTCGCTTGCCACCAAGCATCGACAACGCTGCGGCCAGCAAGATTCCAAGCACGTGTTGATTGTCGACGCGGGAAAAGACCATGTCGGTTACGTTTAGATTCCGATTCACTTTGTTCAACTCGGCCCCAGCCAAACAATTGCGCGCGTTTCCTCCATTCTTTGGACTTCGCTTGAACTTGCATTCGGTCATTTAATCGTGGTAAATCAAAATTATCAATGTTGTAACCGGTGATGATATCGGGGTCCATACTTCGTACGACCAGCGTCAAATTTTCCATAATACTGGCTTCCTCACCTTTGAAAGAATATTCTTGGCGTGTCCCTGTACCCATATCTTCAACCCAAGCGGCGGCACACAGAATTGTTTCATGCTCAATACTGGTTTCCAAATCAAAAGAGAATATTTTGAAAGGCACTTGAAACGGTTGACACTCTTTGAGTTGAGAAACATCGCAGGCAACCGTTACATCGACAGAATAGCGCCCTGAGCCTCCTGCACGGATAACTGCATGTGTTCGTTCGAGGTTTTCATTAGACTCATTTCGACGGTCGACCACAGTTCCTTGAACAGAAATGTGCATTCCTAAATCATAATCAAGGAATAATCGATTAAGAAATGGAATGTCACCTGAATAGATTTGCCATGACTGTTTAGCCAATGTTTTACGCAGATTTGGAACCAAAAAAGGTTGCCGTGCAGTGACTGACCAGACTGGCCTTTGTCCAAGGTCGGTTAGTTTCATTACCGGTCCGGTAACTTCGACAACATCGTTCATGTTCTCGACGATTTTGATACGGTCTTGGATGAAATCACTGATATCCATATCTTCGCGCCAAGCACTCAGCGGAGTGATCTCGAATGAAGGTTGGAGCCCTGAGACCAAAAGACAGACCGATTCGCCGTTTTTACTACGGCCGAATATCTCCAAGACCGTGTGCTCCGAGGAACCTTTCTCCTTGTTGGCCTCGACCGAATGATAACGGCCACTGATAACGCCAATGTCTGCTTCGAACGTCATCATTTCACCTCAAGAGGAAGGACGATGACCCACTCTAAGGGTCTTGCCTTCGGTTGCATGTGATGAAAACAAATGGCAACACTCCAAAAACTCACTTCTCTTCCATGTTTTGTGAGAGGAATGATTGAAAGCCGAATCCCCTTGGATAAAATGCTAAGGCAAGGTGCTCATGATGTCAAAAGAAATTGATTGGGACGGACTCACCTTTTCGATGACTCCAACAGATACAATGTATCTCACCAAAACAACATCATCCGCCCCATGGATGCCAGGTGATTTACGACCTTATGGTCCAATGGAAATGTCTCCTGCTGCTGGCGTCCTCAACTATGGTCAAGGCTTGTTTGAAGGAATGAAAGCGTTTCGTACCTCAAAAGACCGTGTCGTGTTTTTCCGTCCTGAAGAAAATGCTCGCCGGATGCAACGTGGTGCTGACCGATTGAAGATGCCGCCTGTTCCTGAATCTATTTTTATCGATGCTGTTGAACAATGTGTTCAAGCCAATCTCCGATGGGTTCCACCAACTGGAAAAGGCGCTATGTATGTGCGGCCATTACTCATGGGCTCGGGCGCCATATTGGGAGTTGCTCCTGCACCGGAATACACATTTTTGGTTTATGTCACACCAGTTGGCCCTTATTTCAAAGGTGGCGTTTCTGCCATTGATCTACTTATTTCAGAAGAATACCATCGTGCAGCCCCCGGTGGCTCTGGTGGAGTCAAAGCGATTGGAAACTATGCGCCTGGGATGATGCCGAGCAAGAAAGCGAAAGCTGCTGGTTTTGCTGAAGTCATCTATCTTGACGCTGAAACTCACACCTATGTTGAAGAAGTCGGAGCAGCGAACTTCTTTTGCGTCAAAGATAACGTGCTATACACTCCTGAACTCACTGGAACAATTCTTCCTGGAATTACTCGGCAATCAATCATCCAATTGGCGTTTCACAATGGTTACGAAGTCATAGAAACAAAAGTCTCTGCAGATTTTGCAATGGCCGCTGATGAGGCGTTTTGCTGCGGAACTGCAGCAGTTATTTCTCCAATTGGTTCGATTACTAAGGGTGAGGTAAAAGCAACCTACGGCAATCAAAAACCCGGCCCAGTTACCGAGAAATTGTACAATCACCTTGTCGGCATTCAAAACGAAACTGAAGAAGATATCTTCGGATGGTTACACGAAGTTCCTCTATGATTCAGCGCTTCTTGAAACTCGAGCGCTTCTTGAAACTTGAACGTTGTTCTGTCGAAGAGTTGCTCGAACGGCTCTTCCTTTGAGAGCGAGCTCTACGGTCTCCTGTTTGAGGGCCTTTGGCGATTCGTTCAGCAGATGCATCTTTTTGGTCTCGTTGCATTTGGCGCCATTGGGCGCCAATGAGTTGAAGGAGTTCTTCCTTTGAATTGGCACCAACTGATTGTTTTGAACCCACCCGGGACACCCACATTCGACCTTCTTTGAGGTGAGGGCGTGCTGGATGCGAGACGCTGTCTTCACGCTTAATTTTCTTCAAACCAAGTTTTCGAGCTGCAAGAAATAAGCCTTCAAGGTCTGGTTTGATGACAGAGGAATCTTTTGGAACTCTTCGACCACTTCGACGAGAAGTACGGGTATTGAAATATCCGGGCCAAACACAGATTCGGTCAGGATTGTGTTCCATTTCAATTCACCATTTGCTCCGAAGGACGGGAGTGACTTGAACCCTGCGGAACGATTTCAGTCAAGAAGAACGCCGTTG
Source organism: Methanobacteriota archaeon (assembly GCA_018662825.1). GTDB lineage: Archaea > Thermoplasmatota > Poseidoniia > Poseidoniales > Poseidoniaceae > MGIIa-L1. The sequence goes on from JABJFI010000089.1 coordinate 31,456, forward strand.
ATAACACCGTCTTTTCCAGGACGAGAAGTAATTCGAACACGCCCTTGGTCGGTTTCGATGACTGCGCCTTTGACCAAAATGTTACGTCGAACATAGTTAGGGTCAGATTCGTTTTCGATAACATTGTGGATGGTTCCGATAGTAGTCGTTCCCTTCTTTGAATTGTTGATTGAGACTCGGTTTTCGGACATAACCCGAACCAAGGTGTTACCACCGGTTCGGCGGTAGATTTTGCGCTTTGGTTCGCCGACGAGAGCCAATTGCTTCTCGGTTGAGATTTCAGTAGAACGCTTGCTGCGAGCCTGCACTTTGCGTCCGCCACTGGGTTTTCGTCGAGAGATACCATGCCATTGAGCCATATTGATGCCACCTTGCAGAGCAAAGCCACCAACAGGGCATATAAGAAAGCGACCCTAACAACAATTTGTTTCAATCGACGAAAGAATCTCTCCATCATTTGCTTCTAGTGTTGCGCATAACAGGTCTTTTGGATACAATTGGCCAACTCCTGCAGGAGTTCCTGTAAACAAATAATCACCTGCTGAAATAGGAGCCCAAGTCAGCAAATCTTCAATTTGTGCAGTAGGTGTGATGGTCATCTCGCTCAATGGAGCGGATTGTACTAATCTTCCATTGACCCAAAGATTCAATTTGAGGCCATGAGCCTCATCAATCAAGGAGTCTAGTGAATGGTTCCACTCTGTAAAACCGCCAACATAGGCACTTCCACGGAAACATTTTCCTTTAGTCCAAGGCAACTGTTCTGAACGTAATTCACCCTGTGTCAAACGGTCAGTAAGGTCAAGCCCTACTGCAATTGCTTCGGGTTGAGCAAATTGGTTTAATCGAATTACACACTCAACTTCATGATGTACTTCACCGATGTGGGTCGAGACTGGAATAGGGCCACTGCGGAGCAAGCAATTATTTGGTTTGACAAAAAATACCGGCTTTGCAGGTTGTTCATTACCCAATTCAGCCGCATGTTTGGCAAAGGTTCGGATGGTACACCAGAGGGCCATATCCGGACCAAGTGTTTCTCCTTCATCAAGCACTGGGTTACGCCAATGGTCAAAAAGTGGGTTCACCTGTGCGCTTCATGAGCCGCGATTGGAGTTTGAAAAAGCGTCGCCCTGTTCGTCGGAAAAAAATCGCTCCATTATTGAATGCCTTAGAACAAGCACTTGACATCGACCTTGAAGTTGATGGGGCATTTCTTGAAATGGCTGAATACGGCACTTGGACAATGGTATTAGTTGATAAAATTGCAAAAGTCATTGAAATTCAAGACGAGGAGGATGAACGTTTTGCCTTTCTTTCCTTGCGCGGTTTTCTTGAACATGGTGATGCTGCAAAGTGGGTCGAAGTTGACCATGGTGCAATTCCTTTCTTAATGAAAGGTGCAGATTGTATGGTCGCTGGTGTTCATGCTGCTGATGCAAGTATTGAGGTTGATGACTTAGTATGGATTCGTGATATGACTCATAAACGTCCACTTGCTATCGGTTGGGCTACCATGAGTGCAGAAGAGATGACTGCCTCGAACAAAGGAAAAGGCATCAAAACTATTCACTGGGTCGGTGATGAACTTTGGGAAATGGAACTATGATTCTGGGATAATTCACCTTACATCTAAATACAATTTGCTAGTGGGAATGGTATGCAGTCTCGTAATTTATTGGTTGTATTGATAATAACTCTACTTTTGATTCCAAATTCTTTGGCCGGTAATACCGTGGCTGGTGAAGATGTAAATCCAACAGCTAACGATGTCCCATTCTCTATTTTGGAACGAACTTCTCCTTCTGTCGATGGAGCAACTTGGTCACTGAGTATCGTCATGAATGATGATGCACATGATAACGGAACCACGTTTGAGATCACAACACAAGTGTGTACCAACGACGGTGTGTGCGATCCTCCAGTGCCGATGGATGCTACTGTTGATGGCAAAAATCACTCGGTTTCGGTAACTCCACCCTCCGACCATACCTATGTTAATTGGAGAGTCAAAGCAATTTACAGTGACGATAACTACACCAATTATCCTAATGGCGACTGGTACAAAACTTGGTCTTCATGCTACTTCCAGCAAGATTCTGGTTGGGGCGGTGCAGACTTTGATGGAGAGGAATGCCAAGTAGGAGAAAATACTCCTGGCTTTGGTCTTGCAATTGGAGTTACTAGTGTTGCTATGGCAGTCGCATTTACTCGTCGTGATTGAGATACTCAACCAGTCGCTCGATAAAGCGACGTTGTTCAAGACCCCATTCAACCATAGTCACTTTACATGATGTGCGTTGTTTGGTTAAAGTACCTTGGGCAAAACCTGCTTGTTGAACATCACTGCCAACCAAGGGTAGGGTTTTGCCTTTGAAGGAAATAAGGCAACCATTATCTTCTATCGACGCTTTGCCAAAAGCAAATTTTAGGGTTGTTTCTTTTTTGTTGAGGGTGAACGAAACTCCCCCTGCTTTGAGAAAGCGTCGGAGTGCTGCGAAAATTGCAGAGCCATCACCGTCCGAAGAAGAACCCCCATAAGCAGAAAGAAAATCCAATTCGGTGGAATTTTGCTCCATTAAATGGTCGAGGTCGCGGCTCTTAGGGGGCATGTCTTTCATTCTGCTCATGCGGTGTAATGTGTGCTTATTGAAGGAGATTCCGCATCTTCGCCAATTATTTGAATTGTGAAATGAATTTGTTCATCATGCGGAATGCTTTTGAATGAACTTAATAGTCGGTAGCATAGGTGAAACAGTGAAAACTAGAAAAATTACCACGACAATCGTTGCTCTAACATTGATTTTTATGGCAACCTCGACGCTTTTTAACGAGACAAATGAATTACAACCAGATGGCATAATTGAATTTAGCCATGAAGGTGTAGCAAATGGAACTGCCATACTCGGCGGAGTATTAACTTGGCAAGATGATATGTGGGATGCTTCATGGAATTGTAGCGGCGGTCTTGCACTAGTTGCACCTCTTGATTGGGATGATTTCGTTGCATCAGGAGAATATGACCCCCATAATTACACTTCGTGGGGAATAGGAATCACAGGTGCTGATTCATATTATACCGAAAATGCTCCAGAAGGCGAGTGGGTAGTTACCGCTGGATTAGACTGTATCGATGATATGGGCGACGCACGCTCTGCAGGCGGCCAATATGGCGATGTTCATGAAAATCCCCCTACTGTCAACTTGACCAATGGCACAACCACTGGCGATGTTAGTTTTACACTGATTGAGTATGGTGAATATACCTTCGTTTGTGGCGATGGAGATGAAATTCCATTCAGCTATGTCAATGATGGCGATGAAGACTGCGATGATGGCAGTGATGAACAACAGTATGATGCTGATGGAAACGAGATTAATTGGTTCGATTGTCATGATGGAACCATGATTTGGGTTCATCAAGTCAATGACGGCAATGATGATTGCCCTGATGGCGAAGATGAACTTGGAGATGAAATGTCTCTCGAAGATATCATGGAAATGATTGATGCTGATGGTGATGGTTACCTCAGCCTAGATGAAATCATTGATTTCATCAACGAAATGGAAAACGACGAAAGCGGAGAAAACATCTCACAAGAAGAAGAAGATATGATTAGCGATGCATTCACTGAATCTGATTCTGATGGAGATGGATTATTGGACATTGATGAATTAGAAACATTCTCAAACCTCATGGATGACATGGATGATGGCAATGATGGCCCTACTTTCGTTTGTGGCGATGGAGAAGAAATTCCATTCAACTGGGTCAATGATGGCTATGAAGACTGCGATGATGGCAGTGATGAGCAACAATATGATGCTGATGGAAACGAGATTAATTGGTTCGATTGTTATGATGGAACCATGATTATTTGGGTTCATCAAGTCAATGACGGCAATGAGGATTGCTCTGATGGCGAAGATGAAGGTGGCAATGGTGGCGAATATCCGATTTGTGAATCTCTCATGAATATCAATTTCAACCAGATGGGCGACCATACAGCAGAATTGTCTTTTTCCAGTACATGTGTTTTCGATTCAGATGATAGTGCAAACATGTCCTCATACTGGGATACTGACGGTGATGGCAATTTAAGTAGCGAAGAACTCACATCAGCACAAGATCAAATGAATGAAGAGGAGGTATGCTATGCTGAGAATGGAACCGAAGTACCCTGTGCTGATGATGATGGCGATGACGGCCTATTCAGCTTCGATGGAACAGTTATGACAACTCAACCTGAAATGGGTGATGATTCCATGAGTATTCTCTCTGTAGATGCAGGAATAGTTACTATTTCGTCAACAACTCAAGTCATCACTCTATACAGTAATGATACCCTGTTCTCGCATACATTCGGGTATGATGCCGGTGCTGATTGGGATGGAGGAAACGACGAATGCATGGGTGGATTAATGATCACCGCAACTTCTCCTTGGAGTGTTAGCAATGTCTCATTCTTACCTGCAACCGATTGGATAGCTGCAATGTATGCAGATGGTTCTGGTTGGATAGTAGAAAATTTTGACGCCGACGATGATGGACACTGCAATTCACAGCCTTCAGAAGTTGTAATTGTCTTCACAACACCTGAACCTGTAGATGTAGAGGGATGTATGAACTCAACGGCAACAAATTATAATGCAGATGCTACTGTTGATGATGATACATGCGAGTATCCAGAACCAGTTGTCGATACCGCCCCAACATGTGAAATCTACTACAATATTGGTGGAGTGGCTCTAACAGCCGATAGCACATGGTCTGTTGAAATTCAGTCTGCTGTCTCTGTAGAGATGCCGGCTGATGGAGAATTCTCACTGGCCTTGCCAGTTGGTGAATACTCTGTAATCATGGTCTGCAACGATGCAGAAGGTGATGCAATAGTTGTCTCGGGAACCAATGGAGATGAAACATGGAATGGAACTGCTCAGAATGGAGTAATATATTCCGAAGGAGTGTTCGAAATTACCGATGCAGATGTTAATGAATCTGTAGATGTCACTCTGACATGGAGTTCCACTACTTTCAGTGGAACCTTCAACACTCACTTCACGGCTGTGGAGAGTTTGACTGATGCAATCGAAGAAACTGACGTTGGTGCCTTACCTGGCTTCACCAGTATGATTTCCATCACCGCAATGCTTGGTGCTGCTCTGATTCTGGCCCGTCGAAAAGACTGAGATTCAGAACATCGATTGATTTAATCAATCCCGAATTAGCGAAATTCGAGGTTGCTGTGTCTTTGCTTTAGGCATAGACACAAGCACTGCTTTGAATGACCCTTGACCACTAGTGGTTCAATAGAACTGTTAGTAGTACAAGTCGTAATGGTGGCTTATAGGCTGAACCATGTGAGCACACTTCATGGAAAACGAGTCTGAATATCCAGATAACAGATGGCTTATTCTTGGTGTAATGAGTTTGAGTTTGATAATTGTCATGCTCAATAATGTGACACTGAATGTTGCTTTACCTGAATTATCAAAGGACCTCAAGGCTGGTAACAGTGAATTGCAATGGATTATGGACTCCTATGCGCTTGTGTTTGGAGGCACCTTGCTGTTAATGGGTGCCCTTGGAGACCGGTTCGGACGGAAGGGTGCATTACAAATCGGCCTCATCATAGTTGCTAGTGCATCGGCATGGACTGCATTGTATGCTGAAACTTCGAATCAAGTGATATTTGCTAGAGCGGCAATGGGGCTTGGGGCTGCACTTGTCATGCCTTCGACACTTTCAGTAGTTCTCGTGGTCTTTCCTCCCGAAGAACGTGGTAAAGCCATCGGAATTTGGGCTGCAATGGCTGGAATTGGAGCACCTATTGGTTTGCTTGTTGGAGGCTGGGCGGTTGAAAATTTCGATTGGCAAATGGTGTTCTTGATCAATGTCCCCGTCATCATCATCGCCCTCGTCGCTGGAGCACTAATCATTCCTCGCTCAAAAGATTCCACTGGAAAACCACTTGATTTGGTCGGGTCGGCACTTTCTGTAGTCGCTCTTGGCTCTCTTTTGTATGGTATTATCGAAGGACCAAGCCTTGGATGGGATGACCAAAATGTTATCGTTGCTTTCGTGGCATTCCTCCTCTCGGGAGCAATGTTTGTCCGCTCACAACTACGTTCAGAACATCCATTATTGCCTTTGGAATTCTTTTCTCAACGGCAATTCACTATTGGTTTAATGGCGATTGCTTTGGCCATGTTTGTTATGTTCTCATTCATGTTCATGCAAATGTTGCATTTCCAATTAGTTCGAGGGCTCTCACCTCTAGAGGCGGCAATTCGGTTCTTCCCTCTGCCACTCGGCTTGATGCCTGCGGCTGCAAATAGCGACCGTTTGGTTGGAAAGTTGGGTCGCAAAAAAGTTGTCACTCTCGGACTGTCTTTGGTTGCTGCAGGGCTTCTGCTGTTCACTTTGGTCACCACAGAGACTGCCTATGTTCAAATCGCACTTACATTCGTGTTACTTGGTTTGGGTATGGGATTGACCATGGCTCCTTCAACAACTGCCATTATGGAGGCTATTCCTGAATCCAAGGCCGGCGTCGGTAGTGCAACCAACGATGCCAGCAGGGAAGTAGGGGGCGCTCTAGGCATTGCTATTGGCGGTAGTGTCCTTAACCAAATCTATCAGAAGTCTTTGGTAATTCCAGAATCGTTCAGTCACATAAAAGACGTTTTGTCTTCATCATTTCCTGCAGCAATGCGGGTTGGTGCTGAAACAGGTGGGCCAGAAGGTGCTGCACTCATTGCTTCAGCTCAGGAAGCATTCGTTAGCGGCATGGTTGGTTCGTGTTACGTTGCAGCTGCTGTTGCAGCCATCGCTGCCATCATCGTATGGACAAAGATGCCCGATGAGGCGGCAACCAATTCCACCTCAGAAGAATAAGTACTTTCGCATACTAGAAATAACTGTAATATCATACTCAGAATGGTGAACGATATTCATCGACATCTTCTGCAATTCGGAGTAATTGATTGTATTTTGCAACTCGGTCACTACGGGCAGGTGCACCGGTCTTGATTTGACCTGCACGAGTTCCTACAGCTAGGTCGGCAATGGTTACATCCTCGGTCTCTCCACTTCGATGAGAAATCACATTGTTGTAACCGTGTGATGTTGCAAGGTCCATTGATTCAAGTGTTTCTGTAACCGTTCCAACCTGGTTCAATTTGACCAACATAGCGTTTGCCGCGCCAAGTTCAATCCCTTGGGCCAAACGTTCTGATTGTGTGACAAATAAATCATCACCTACAGATTGTACTCTATGCCCTTCACGCTTAGTAAAGTTCGTCCAACCTCGCCAATCGTCTTCACCAAATCCATCTTCAATAGAAACAATTGGATATTTATCAAGCCAACCTGAATACACATTTGCTAATTCATCACTGGAAAGTACTTTCCCGTCCATATGATAACCGTCTTCTTTATGAAATTCTGTAGCTGCTACATCCAAAGCAATACCCATTTCCTCAACCGAGTACCCAGCACTTTCAATCGCTCTAACCATGTACTTTAGGCCTTCTTCATTGGCTGGCAAATTTGGTGCAAAACCTCCTTCATCGCCAACACCACCGAGCAATCCATCGGTTTTGAGTTCTTTTTTGAGTGCATGATAAGTCTCTACACCTGCTCGAAGTCCTTCTTCAAAGGTATCAAATCCATGAGGCATAACCATAAATTCTTGCACATCGACATTGCTTGCAGCGTGAGCGCCACCATTGAGAATGTTAAGCATTGGAACCGGCATCAATCCACCAGCAACACCTCCAATGTATTTCCATAGAGGCAATTCATGGAATGCAGCACCAGCATGAAGGCATGAAAGTGAAGCACCAAGCATAGCGTTTGCTCCGAGTTCTGCTTTGTTTGGAGTTCCATCCAACTCGATCATCAATTCATCGAGAATTCGTTGTTCATCAACCGGCATACCTAGAAGAATTTCTTCGATTCGTTCAGTGACGTTATTGACAGCTTGAGAAACACCTTTTCCGAGGTACTTTGTCGAATCTCCGTCTCGCATTTCAAGCGATTCATAGGCGCCAGTAGAAGCGCCTGAAGGCACTGCTGCACGACCAAGCAAGGTCCCATCAACGTAACAATCAACTTCAACGGTTGGATTTCCACGACTGTCGAGAATCATTCGAGCATCGAGACCGGTGATGTGACCAGACATTGAGTTCCCCGTTTCATCCCAACCAATGGCGCCCTTTGAAGGAAACGGACAAATACCTCTCGAAAGTAATTATAAGTGGATTAAGGCGATAATTCCACTTTCCGGCAGCATAGTTGGAGTGAAGGTCGTAAAAAGGCATTAAGGTGAATTGATATACTCTAAACCGTAGGGTCCAACATGTCTCGTGTTTCTGAAATCGACCGCGCTATTCTTGCTCAACTTCGAACCAATGGACGGATGTCCTATGTTGAACTGGCCAAAGAAGTCGGTGCTTCAGAACGAACTGTGCGAACACACGTTCGTAAAATGGAAGAAGATGGAACCATCCGTGGTTACACTGTTCGAGAAGGAGGCGTTGGATTGACTGCCCTTGTTCGTATCAAAGTCTCACCTGGTGCTGAAATCGGTTCTTTTGCTTCTGAAGTGACCGGATGGGATGGAATTGAAATTATTTATGAAGTCTCTGGAAGTGCTGACCTTGTTGCCCTAGTGCACGTTGATGACACCATGGCTTTGCGAACTTTACTCGATAAAATGTGGCTTGCTGCACCAAATGAAATCGCTTCAACAACCACAGAGTTAGTTCTTGAACAGTATTGATTATTCTTCTTCTTGAGGAGGATTTACGACTTCATCCTTGACACTCTGTTCAGCAAGACCGTAATCGATGCCGCAACTTCTGCATACCATGTTTTTATCCCAATCACATTGGCGACGGCATCCAGACATTTACCCACCTCACATTTTCCATTTGACAGAGCAACCAATGGATTCGGTGATGGAAATCTTAGGGGTTGTACCTGCAAGCATGGATTGAATCGCATCATCTAATTCATGTGTTTGAACACTCGAAGGGTCACGTGGTGAATCGTCCATCCGACCTTTGTAGAACAAGTTTAGTTCACTATTGAAGAGAAAGAACTCTGGTGTCCTTTTTGCGTCGTATGCATGCGCAACATCTTGAGAAACATCGTGGAGATAGGGGTATGACATACCTTGTGCCCGTGTCTGCATGTGCTCAAAAGAATCGTTTGGATAAACAGTCGGGTCATTCGAATTGATGCCGATAAATCCAATGTTGAGGTCGTTTGCTTTTGCTGCCATCGCTTCAAGGCGTGAAATACTGGCGATTACATATGGGCAATGGTTGCACTCAAAGACGACAATGAGGCCGTTTTCTCGACTTGATGTTTCAACATTCATCACCGGTGAACCATGTTTTTCATTCGAATTTTGTAGTTCAAAAGCCGGAGCAGCATCTCCAATATTTAGGGACATAACTTGTTTGAAGGTGCCTTGACTCAAAATCCTTCGCTTGAAAATGTAAGGGATATTGATTAACTGTCGTAAGGAAACCTAGCATGACGCCGTTAGAAACAATTGCTTCTCATTTTACCCATGAAAAGAGAGCAATACAATGGTTGAATCAAATTTGCACGGGAAACGAATGGGTCTCAATAGAAAGTAGATATAAGGACGAGATTGATGTAGATGTGGTTAATTTTAATATCGAACTACAAGGAGAATCACTTCGGAAGTATCGAATTGTCGGTGCAGTGACAAGAGGAGAAAAGAGTCTTGTCTCACTTATGCCCGAACAGGTCCTTGGAACTGACGAACAAGCAGATGAACAAGACGGAATGGATGCTTGGTGCTCTCTTTGTCTCAATCCGATTGGCAGAAACTCCGAATTGCCACTTGGCGATCGATTGTGCTCGTTACTCTTGGCCCTACATAATGATATACAGTTAGCGAAATCAATCGCAATCATAGATTTGTTTTTAGCCCACGACCATAATGACCACAAATGGATTATTGGCTATCATTCAGAGGGAATGTATCTGCCTGGAGAGGACAAGGAATTGTATGAACTTGTTCCTGAGGAAATTAGACATCTAAATCATCACTTTTATTGCATTGAAGATGATTTGCAATTTGCTTCGTTGAACGAAGAGGACGCACAACTAATTTTTGATGAAGAAATACATATCGCGTCTAATAAAATACGAATAAAGAAGCAATCCGGAGAGTGAGGTTAGGCGAGAGTTCATGACTCTTCAGCCAATGGTTCACTTGAACATCATGGTAGTTGAACGATGCGGGGGCCATATTACACTCTTATTTTCAATTTGGAAAGAGGCACATTTGGCGCGTTCGCAAGGAAGTCGCGGAGCTGGATTGAACATTGCAAATGGTGTAGAAGCGTCTGTTGAATTCCTTTCCTCGAACAAACCAAAAATTGTAGCAAAACTATCATCTGGTTCTCAATTAGACACACCGGCAGGGCCGACAGAAGATGGAGAAATCCAAATTGAAGTGTTTGGAATGGATGGAAACGAAATACTAGACTCGGACCAAATATATCTTGACCTTGTTGAAGAGTTAAGAGAGGCCCGATTACTCAAACGTGAAGACTCTTATCGAATTCATGTTAAACTCGAATTACCAACCAGTCAAGGATTTGGAATGTCTGCTGCGGGGTTAATCGCCGTAGGAAGGGGCTTTCGAGCACTTACTAAGAAAGGTACAGAAGAACAATACTTACGCCTCGCCCATCGTATTGAACGAATGCACGGTTCAGGCCTTGGTGATGTTCTTGGGATTTCTGCCAAAGGAATCGAATTACGCCTCGAGCCAGGAGCGCCGGGTTCAGGGGGTAAAGCCGTCAGTTTTTTCACGAAGCAACCAATTCTTGTCGCTTGGCAACCTGAAGAAAGTCGGCACACTTCAAAATACATCGATGACCGCGTTTGGCAGCGTTCAATTTCAAAGGCGGGAGAACGTTCAGTCACTCGTTTACGATTGAAGGACTGGACCTTCGAGCGATGGCCGGACTTGATGCTTGAATCACGAAATTTTGCCAAAGCATCTGGATTGCTTGAAGAGAATGTGCGGAAACAATTACTCTCTCTAGTGCAAAAACAAATTCTCCTTCTTGACCTTCAAGCACGCGTTAATGTTCGATTATGTATGCTCGGAGTGTCAATTTCAATACTCCCAAGAAAATTGGCCGAACCGCTATTACGCGAGGAATTAGATGCCATCGCAAACGCACTAAGCGCAATGGGTCTCGGAGTTCTAGAGACGCAAATCAATTGATTATTCGCCCGAACCTAATTTGCTCAAATCCAATACATTTGCATCCAACAACGTGCAACCTGGCATGAAGAGGTTCTGTGAAAAACCATGGCGGTAGACAACCGCTCCACTTCCCCACTCTTCGATATATCGCGCCATCTGTTTGGCCATTTTTTTCCGTTGGAAATCGACATCTGCCCCATAGAAATGCTTTGCATCTATCCATGCAACTGGTTTACCGTTAATCTCCACATGGTCCAAAAATAGCAAATCCGGAGTTCTAACTGGTCGACCTAAATCTTGCTTTTGTTCCTTGACCATTTCAGGTTGACGTCGCAATCTAACACCTTGCTCTTCAAACCAATCTGCGAGAATGTCCTCAAACAAATCTGCTCGTTCTTGTGACTCTCCTTGATCAACATTGGATACTCGGTCTGCTGCTTCAGCAGCCTCAAATTCTTCTCGTTCCCGTTTGCTAAGTCGACTTGGTTGGCGTAGACTCTCTTTAATTTTGGATTTTGACCAGCGCATTTCAGTTAGAATGATACGGAAAATATTCATTGGAGGAAAGTCAAAACGCGTTGATAAATCAACAACACTTACCCCTTCATTGTAAAGGCGGAGCATTTTTCCTCCTTGTGAACGAAGTCGCCCATGCCCATAGACCGTTTTTTGTTGCAAAAGAGCAGAACGAAGTGAAAGGGCTTGCTCGAGTGTCATTTTGTAATCTTTAGCAATCACTGCAATTTCATCAACGCGTTCATCTTCGAGCCAGCCAAATTCGCCTTTTCGCATAACTTTGCCAGCCATGGCTTCTTCATCTTTCAAAGGAACTGGTGAAATATCCCAGTCGAATTTGAAAGTTTTTGGTTCAATCATATCTTTTGGAAAGCCCATTGGAGTGGGTTGTTGTTTGAATCGCCCCCGTGCTTGAGTTTCCATTTCTTGAATAATCGTAGCATTTCGCTCTTCAAGAGTTTTTTTGGCCGTGCTACCATAACGTCGTTGACGCTTGTTTCGATTTCCCCCCCGGTTGTTACGGGAACGTGGGTTTTTTCCTGAAGATGAACCACCTTGATTTCCTCGATTCGGTTGGCTCATCAAACAGGGTCATTGACGACCGTCTTTGAATCCTCGCTTTTGTCATCAGTAAAAGAAAACGGTTGAGATTCGACATAAGAAACAATTCCTTCTGTGGCTAAATCGTTAAGCCATTGAGTCGCAAAGGATTTTGCTTGTGCATTTACCCGGGAACGAATGAATTTCATCCACCAAGGAATCTGCCACCATGCGGCTATTTCGATACCACCGTTTTCTTCACAAAGTACGGTGACCGAAATCCGTAATGATTTCAGGGCCGTTCCAACTGTTTTTCCATTCCTTTGTTGCCCTAACCATTCAAACTCAATTTCATTAAAATTAGGATTCTCTCCACTTCGAATTATTTTAACCAGCCATAATTCTTCAATCAATCTTTGCCGTTCAATTCGGTGTAAATCAAAACGTTGACCTTCTGAAAGAGGACCTGTTGCTGAAGATAAAACCCGTTGAGCAGAACTATTCCAAGAAGGCCATGTGTCGAGATTGAGCAAATTTTCCCCTGCTTGTATGGACTGAGCGAGTTCCAAAGGATGTCTCCAAACGCCTTGAGGGGGGTCCATATGAAATCCACCGAGATGTGCAACATGAAGTTGTGGGACAAACTGCACACGGTTTCAAATGCTGATACACTGTCCGTTACCCATGCGCAGAAGCAGTATTTGCAAAGTTTTGGTTACTTTATTTATTCTTGGCAGTATTTCTTCGGCACCAATCAATACAGAATATTGGGAGGATTCTTCAGTTAATATCTTTGCAGTCGAGGGAAACAATACTTCGGCGTTGGGTTGGGTTTCACCATTTGGAGGGGATTCAAACGATTTTATTGTTGAAAGTTTAGTGTATGATGATGGGCGAACTGTTTCTGCAGGTTGGTTTCAAGGAAGCCTCCAATTTCGCGACCAAATTGATGGCGTTGGTGCAACCGGAGGGAGTGAAGACCTTGATTTCTTCATCACTTGGATGGATGAAAATGGAAGTTTTCTGTCTGCAATAAACGGTGGTTCAACCGCATTTGATTCGATAGATGCTATCGTCATAATGCCAAATGGAGACCTAATTGTGGCGGGCACCTACTGTTTAAACAGTGTTGGTGAACAATGCGAACTCGAACTTGGCGACCTTACGCCTTTAACAAAAGAAGACCAAGATGAGGACGGGAATGTATTCCTTGCCCGACTCGATTCCAGCGGCTCATGGACATGGGCAACTCAAATCCAAAACATGAATGAATTATTTGTCATAGATATGATGCTCTCAGATTCAAGTAATATTCACTTAGCAGTGAGTTTCCGAAATACACTGGAATTTAATGGTAGTTTTATTCCTGCGACCAATGAACCTAACTTACTTGTTGCCACCTTTGATGAAAATGGACAAGTTCTGTCTCATGTTTCAGCAGAGTCTGCAGATGGAATTGAACATATTGGGGCACTTTGCAGTGATGGGGCTGGGCAAAATTATGTTGCCATTACATACAGTGGTCTACTTCGAATCGCTGACACACAACTCTATTCATCAGGTTCAACTGATGTCGCCATAGCTAGTTATTCTGAACTCGGTTGGAATTGGGCTATTTCTGGCGGCGGATATGGAGAGGATAGAGCATGGGATTGTGATGGAAAATCAACATCTGGAATTCATGTTGTAGGTGAATATTTAGGAAATGCTTCTTTCGGAGCCCTATACACTTCTCAATCCTCTGGAGTGGATTTCTTCATTGGCGAAGTGTCTTCAACTGGCGGATGGGCTGACCTTGTCCATGCAGGCGGTGTAGGATTAGAACGAATAACCGCTATCACCCATTCAGGTCAAGGTAGCCTCTATGTTGCAGGCCTTACATCGGCAGGTTTGACTCTAGGAAATGACATTCTTGATGATTTAGATGGAATTAATGATGACACTCACAATGATATATTCCTAGCTGAATTGCTTTCAAACAATACATGGGAATGGGCAATTCAAGCCGGAGGCAGTGGAAACGACGAGCCAATGGCCATTTCCTTAGGCCTAGATGGGTCGCCCTTACTCTCCTTCATATTCTCTGGGTCGTTTGAAGCGGGTATCACTACTTCCTCCAGTTTGGGTGGTTTCGATTCCGGAACTTGGCTTTATCAAACAGACCGCGATAATGATGGTCTCTTGGATGGTGAAGACAATTGCCCTCGTATTTCCAATAGTGACCAAACCAATCTAGATAATGACCTCCAAGGTGATGCATGCGATGATGATGATGATAATGACAATGTCTTGGATGATGTCGATGATTGTCCTCAAGGTGAATTTGGCTGGTTTTCAGAACCCGGAACAGACCATGATGGCGATGGATGTCAAGATGATGGAGAAGATTTTGATGACGACGAAGATACTATTTTTGATCACAATGACCTTTGCCCCTTGGGGCCAATAGGTTGGATATCTACCCCAGAGGTAGATACAGAAGGTGATGGGTGTGCCGATATTGATACTGATGGAGACGGATTTGTTGACCAAATGGATAACTGTCCAACCGATGCAAATGTCGAACAACTCGATTTAGATGACGATAATATTGGTGATATTTGTGATATTGATGAAGATGGAGATGGTATTGCTAATCCAACGGATAATTGTCCCCAGGATACTCCTATGTGGACATCAACAACCATCAATGACCATGACCAAGATGGATGCCATGATTCTATAACGGATTTAGATGATGATGAAGATGGGGTTGGAGATGCTGATGATTCATGCCCTCGCGGTGAAGTTCGTTGGTCTTCAAGTGCATCAATCGATGATTATGATGGCGATGGATGTCGTGACCTTAGTGAAGATGTAGACGACGACCAAGATGGCGTTAATGACGTCGTAGATAATTGCCCTACTGGATTGATGGGGGTCGCTGCACCTGGACAGGACAATGATGGAGACGGTTGTATCGACAGCGTTGAAGACCTTGATGACGATGAAGACGGTGTTCTGGATTCAACAGACCTGTGTCTTGGGACAATCTATGGGCAGCAGGTCGGAATCACTGGCTGCAGCCAATATCAACTTGATGATGACCTCGACGGCATTCCAAACGCGATTGATTTATGTCTAAACACCGTTGCAGGGAAGATTGTTGATTTGGCCGGATGTGAAATCGATTCTGGAAACACAGCATCCGATGATACTTCGTCAAACGGTGGTATTAGCATGACTAAGGCCTTGTACATTTTTGCTGCTTTATTCCTCGGTGCAGCATTTTATTTTAGCAATAAACCAATTGCTGCTCCCTCATCTGAACTACCACCACCACGTCCAAAGGACTTTCCAAAGACTGAAGAATTCGCAAATAAAGCAACGGATAGTGAGCAAGAATAAGCCTGACATCAAAGACAAACATACATGAATAGGAAACACTACCCCGATATGTGTCACCTATTCTAAGAGTCCTACTAAGTGCTGCATTACTCGTCCTCATTGCTGGTGCCCCGTCAATTGAGGGTTCTGCTTCTGGAAAGCATAATCAAGCAAGTGCGGGGTGTACTTGCCATTATAATGGTGCCAACGGTATAACTGCAAATCATAACTTTCCAACCACTTACACACCGGGAACAACCTATTCTATCATCATAGATGGAAGCGGTGGCTCTCAATCCTTCGTTGGTGGATTTTCACTCCAAGTAAACAAGGGTTTGCTTTCCAATGCCGGTTCACTTGTTCAGATTTCAGGTCCAAGTGCAACACACTCTGGTTCCGGCGCTCTAAGTTGGACCATGGATTGGACTGCCCCTGCTTCGGGTAGCGGTTCTGTGAATGTGGCTTTGGCAGTTCTTCAAGCAAATGCAAACGCCCAAAATTCGGGTGATTCTTGGGATACGACAACGGCAACAATAGCTGAAAACGTTCCACAAAATCAACCTCCGATGGCGTTGAATTTGAGACTCATGCCCGAAGGCAATGTCCCCGTTGATGAGGCAATTATGATCTCATACATCTTTGATGATGCAGATGGAGATTCAGAATCAAATTCACAAATTCGATGGTCGAAAGATGGTGTTCTTGTCCCAGCCTATAATGACCTGATGAATTTGCCTGCATCCGCTACTTCTGTTGGTGAAACATGGACTGTTTCGGTGACTCCAAATGATGGAAAGGACTTCGGTTCAACAGAAGATTGCCCTGATAGTGCCATGATTATCGACATCGACACCGATGGTGATGGAACGATGGATATGGACGATGATTTCCCTAATGATGCTAGCGAGACGACCGACACTGATGGTGATGGCGTTGGAGATAATGCAGATGTATTCCCTAATGATGCTAGCGAGACGACCGACACTGATGGTGATGGCGTTGGAGATAATGGTGATGCATTCCCTAATGATGCTAGCGAGACACTAGACACCGATGGAGATGGGGTTGGAGATAATGCAGATATATTCCCTAATGATGCTACAGAAACGCTCGACACCGATGGTGATGGCGTTGGAGATAATGGTGATGCATTCCCTGATGATGCTACAGAAACGCTCGACTCCGATAATGACACGGTTGGTGACAACGCTGATGCATTCCCTGATGATGCTACAGAAACGCTCGACTCCGATGAAGATGGCGTAGGAGATAATACTGATGCATTCCCTAATGATGCTACAGAAACGCTCGACTCCGATGGTGATGGCGTAGGAGATAATGCTGATGCATTCCCTAATGATGCTACAGAAACACTCGACTCTGATAATGACACGGTTGGTGACAACGCTGATGCATTCCCTGATGATGCTACAGAAACGCTCGACTCCGATAATGACACGGTTGGTGACAACGCTGATGCATTCCCTGATGATGCTACAGA
>JABJFI010000091.1 GCA_018662825.1 Methanobacteriota archaeon
ATTTTCCCCAAAACAACCACCGAGTGGGGCTAGAAGCATGAGTAGGGTAAGTAGGAGCCAGCGCATGATATCACCTCTTCGATACTTAACGACCGAATGCATTCAGCCTTAAACCGTCCGCATATGCTGTATCATTGGTCATTCTCCATTAGATGTGGTGTTCTTGGGGGCATGTCGCGGAATTGATATACGCGCGTTCTAACGGTCGGTTGAAGCAGGGGTTGCCAAGCTTGGTCAACGGCGCTGGGATGAGGTCCCAGTCTCTATGAGTTCGCAGGTTCGAATCCTGCCCTCTGCACTCCTAGTAAATCTCAATGGCGCCGAGGTAGAGTGAGAACCTAGCACAATCTTTGATTGTGCATCGGTGAGAATCTGCCTTCTGCACTCCTGGTAGATCTCGATGTTGAGATTTCGCGTTTGTTGATATTAAACTGTGGCAATCGGAGTTATTTTTTCACTCAATTTTAAACGCCCCTTCACCTACGAGAGATTGGTGCACCTATGCTAAACACAAGACGCCCTCTCCAAATTGCCGTGGCAATTTCAATCGTTTGTTTATTCGTCTTGTCTTCAACTGTGCAGTCTGAAGTAACCTATCCGGTGGACAATAATTCATTCATTATCGACGATGTCGACATTCTTAATTCAAGCGAAGAAGAGGCCCTTGAACAGAATTCCAAGTGGTTGTTTGATGAGTGGGGCACAGAGATTGTGGTCGTACTGATAAATTCAACCGCCAATTATACTACAGAGAATGATACCAATATGTCTCTTGCAGACTACACTGTTAAATTATTTGATGAATGGAAGGTTGGAGATCAAGAATGGCAAGATGGTGTGCTAATTGTTCTTGCAGTTAATCAGTCCGGTTCATGGGAATGGTGGTATGAATATGGCTTGTTTTGGGAATCATATCAATGGATTCTTGACGCTTGGGAAGATGAAATTCCGAGTTCTGTTGATGTTGATATGGAGGGGGGAAACTGGTCCGATGCACTCACCCCAATGGTGGAACAGTTGGCATTAGAAATTGATGAGTTCTGGTACGCTGAAGATGGGTGGGTCGAACCCCCTGTTGTGGAACAAGATTGGGCTACTCAACCAACATTAAATGGACAATCAGAGGAAGGTGCTGGGGCTGTTGATTGGTTGTTCTCTCTGGTTTGTTTCGGCGGCTGCGCCGTCCTGATTGGCCTTGTCGTTTTCGGCGTTGTTCGGGGCTCCGGTTCTAGTGGCGTTAGTTTTGGCAGTGGACAAAACAGAGGGTGGGGGCGCGGTTACAATCCTGGCTACAATGGTGGTGTCGGATATCAAGAAAACAACTACTATGTTGGTGGATTCAACGATACTCCAAATCAAAACCTGCCGCCGCCTTCGAGTGGGGGGTCCAGACCTTCACGAAAAAGTAGTAGCGGCGGTTCAAGCCGCGGTGGTTCAAGGCGCAGCAGTGGCGGTGGCGGTTCAAGACGAAGTGGCGGTGGCGGCGGTTCAAGGCGCAGTGGCGGTGGCGGTGGCGGCCGACGCGGTGGCGGCCGGCGAGGAAGATGAAGTTTCAGGCTTCATCTTCAAACGAAGTCTCTCGTGCTCTTTGCATTGCATCATTAGAAGTAAACCAAAACGTTGGGGTTTCTCCTAAATCTTTGTCCCAACGCTGAACTGCACGTGCAAACATTTCTCCTTCTGTGTAATATTCGCACCATTTGAGATACCAATCGGCTTGCTTTGCAATATCTTCATTCTCAGAACTTGTTCTCTTGAGTGTTTCAGCCTGCAAAGCGACCATCATAACCCAATTCGGAGAAAGTGCATAGGTGACAAAGGGGTTACGTTCCATGTCCACGCTTCGCCACTCAGTCCACAAAGAGAAAACTTGATCATAGAGAAATCCAATAGTAAGGACTGCCAACATCACTGAAAAGAAAATGGTTGCCAAACCAAAATAGGTGCTCGGGAATCCAAAAGTCGTCTCTGAAAAACAAATACCGGAATCACAGGCTTGAGTAAATCTCCACGAGATATAAGGCCAAACCAACAGAGTGATTGTTGTGCCCCAAAGCAAGAGTCCTACAACCGCTTGGGATTGTTGCATGCGCCAATATTGGCGCATTGCCCACTTTCTAAAAAACGAGCCTTTTTGGGTTGATTCGGGCATGTTACTGTGTTCATCCACAGGCTGACC
Organism: Methanobacteriota archaeon; assembly: GCA_018662825.1. Classification (GTDB taxonomy): domain Archaea; phylum Thermoplasmatota; class Poseidoniia; order Poseidoniales; family Poseidoniaceae; genus MGIIa-L1. The sequence continues at coordinate 2,180 of JABJFI010000091.1, forward strand.
CCTCAAGAACTACACCCCAAAATGGGCAATGACAATCCAATTGTCATGCTCTTTAGTATAGCGACACTAAGCGAAAGGTGGGTTTGAAAGGTTCTTGGGCCATCCGTGAATAGAAACTCCCATGGGCATAGCAGTCATTACCGGAGCGAATAGAGGATTAGGTGCTGAATGGGTCCATCAGTTGCTTGAAGAGGGTTGGGAAGTTTATGCCGGTTATCGAACTGAACTTGGGCGACTTTCTACATTTGAAAATCCAAATTTGACTATCCACCAACTTGATGTTCAGTCGAATGAATCTGTTGAAAACTTTGCCGAAAACGCACCTTCGCACATAGATTTACTCATCAATAACGCTGGAGTTGCTGATGGTCGGTGGAGAAATCTCACTGAAATTGATGATAGTTGGGCCCTTGAAGTCATCGACATCAACGCGCTTGGCCCAGTTCGGGTTGTCAAGGCCTTGTATGGGAAAATGAACCATGCTTCATTGACCAATGTAGCCATGATTAGTAGCCTCATGGCTTCGATTGATGACTGTCATATGGGTCGTTCATACGCTTATAGGGCTAGCAAAACCGCGCTTAATATGTTCACAGTAGCAATGAAAAAAGAAGCGATTGAAGACAATATCGCCTTTGTTATTCTTCACCCTGGTTGGGTCAAAACAGACATGGGTGGCGACCGCGCTCCTGTTGAAATTCCCGACAGTGTTTCTGGAATGCGAGAGGTTCTAGCCTCACGAACACTGGAAAATTCAGGGCAATTTGTGCAGTTCGATGGTGAACTTTTGCCGTGGTAACTCCCTCGGGTAGAATTATTGCCGCCCACGCCTTCCGCCAAGCATGGATGATTCAACTCCAAGGTTTACGATGGTGAAATCACAAACCATTGGCGATATTCCTGAGTCACTTTCTGAGAAATCGCAGGGTTTGCTTGATACTTTGTCGATGTTATGTTCCTTTTACAGTGCTGAAGATTTAGCTAGTTTTCTCTATTCTCAAATGTTCGCTGAATTGACACAGCAGGGAGATGCTTGGGTTAGTTTTGAAATTGGCTTGTATGTTGACCATACAAAAACATTGGATTTGATTCCTTCTCAAAAAGAAATGTTGGTAGCCGATAGTAAATCAACGGGGGTTTTTGAAGGAGATTTGCATCGGTGTGCTAATGAAAACGATGCTGTGGCGCGATTGAATCAATGGTATTCAATAGTTCATTCACCAGATTCTCGTTTCGAGTGATCAGAAAAATATTGAGCAGCAGGTGAGTGAACCGTCTGCTTCTCGAATTTGGCTCATATCAAGTACAATGGGCTTGAGCCCGATTTCTTCAATTGTTTTCAAAACAGTCGGATATCCTTCAGCAACCAAGACTTGTCCATTTGGCAAACCAATTGTATTGCACCCATAGACTTCTTCGGCGGGCATCCATTTGATTGAACTGCCTTCTGGTAGTTCTCCAAAAGCGTCTTTTGGAAGAAAACCTTCTGGGGCAAGAATTACTTTGTCTGTAGGAGTTGAACTTATGCTTGTCAAATGAAGCGCGTGGTCCGGAATATCGATTATTCGGAGTTCGTGACCTAAATGATTGAGAAGGTCTTGCAACTCTTCAATTCCTGCTTCATTGGTTCGTGATGAGCGTCCTACGAAAAAGAGATTGCCAAGGCGGAGAATGTCGCCTCCATCCATGCGTGCTTCGCCATGCATACTGCAAATTTTGGTACCTGAAAGTTGTCTTGTAATAAATTCTGCAATGGGTGGCTGTTCGTTGACCCTTGATGGGTGGCCGGGGACTGGTAAAAGGACGTGTCCGTCGATAACGACTGCTTGGTCTTCGACAAAGGTACAATCTGGGTGATTGTCGTCGGCTGGGAGTACTGAAACTTCAATTCCTGCACTCAATAGGGCTTGTCGATAAGCCCGGTGTTGTTCCTTTGCAAGCGCTATATCTTTTGGTCCACTTCCAAAAAATTTAGCCAACGCACGGTCGAAAGTATCCGGGATTGCGCGGGTAAGCGCCCGGTATTTCTGGTCCAATCGAACCGTTGCCATGTTTAAACCGGCCGCTCAACCCCCCTTAACGCTTCGCCTTTTATTGGAAGTGGGTTTCCGGTGACTGGAAAGAAAAACACTCAAGTATTGGAAATTTCCCGATTCTTCGACCGTTGGGTTCAACAGTGGCGTGGAGGTGGGGCGAACATGCGCTCAAGTTTCGCCCGTGCAGGAATGTTGGTTTTCCTTATGTTTTCTGCAACCTTTGCTGGTTGTTTTGGTGAAAGTGATGGTACTTCACTTCCGAGCGCTGAAAGCCTTTCCATCGAAGTTGAAGGGGGTTCAACAAATAATTCAATGGTAATTCCCGGTGGCGAATGGGTGGCAACTACCTTTTCTGCTAATTCCGACATGAGTGTCTTCGTCCCATATTTCATTCAAGACCCTGGTTCCCTTCGTGCTCAAAACGGAACTGTTCTCGATCTGCGCAGTGGAGAAGAAATTACGGTAAAGGTACTATTTCCTCCTCGCAATGACGACGTTGTTTTGCTCATGGGGGCTTACGGCCGAGAGAACTGGCCTATTCGTGCAGCAGATGAATCGTGGTTGATGTGGCATGATAACATGAGTAGTGGTTCCGCTGTTATGGCGACTGCGAACGAGGATGTTGGTGGCATTCTTCCGTGGATTGTTCCAGCCAATGACTCTGATGGGGCTGTTGTAGTGAAACATTTGACAACTGTTCGAGACCAACGTGATGACCTCTCAGAAGAAAATGGAGTAGGCGCTAGTGGCGGATGGTTAAATGGGCGCGACGTCTATGAGTGGGTGGATTTCATCACTGATGAAACTCCAGACGCAACTGACCCTTATGACGGCGCGGTTGGATACCTCGACCGTTGGATTGGAAACGCTAACCCAGCATATGAGGACGCAATTACTTATTTTGAAGGCGTAATGGTTGGTTATGGATTGGATGTTGAAGTACATCGTTTCCAAAGTGGAACCTTGTGGGCCGTGAATATATGTGGCTACAAAACAGGTACTGTTTATCCTGATGAATGGTTGGTTTTCGGTGCGCACTTTGACATCGCGCCTTATGCAACGCCCATTACGGCCATTGTTCCCGGAACAGAACAACAAGGATACGGGACTCGAACAGGGGCATACGACAATACCGCAGGGACTTCAATGGTCTTGACTACAGCAAGTGTTCTTGCTGACTTTGATGCTCGAAGAACTATGGTTTTCTGCCTATGGTCTTCCGAAGAAGAAGGTTTGTGGGGCTCCAGTGCATTTACTGGAGACATTCCTGCTGGCGTGACGGTGAGCAATTATCTCAATCTCGATATGGCTGGAATTAACTATCCTGGTGATTTTGCGCTATCTGTATATCTGGGTCCTGATGGAAGTGGCGATGTTATTGACCAGCCCGGGATGTATCATTTGGCAGAATGGATTGGCGCGGATGCTTTTGACCTCTCATACCAAATTGAGCGAGGCAGAGATGAATGGGCTGCTACTGGAGAGAGTCCTTTGTGGCAGAATAATTACCAAGACACTGTAGCAATTTATGAGAGTCCGACCGCACGTAGTGACCATGATTCATTCCAACAAATAGGCGTAGCTACGCTTGGATGGAATGGGGTTGTCGATGGTTATCCATGTTACCACAAGACTTGTGATAAATTGACAACGATGGAGGATTATATGGCAACCGATAATGCAACCGGTGAGGCGAACCTCGTTCATTCTTGGGACATTGTCACTTGGTGGGCAGTATACGCATTCTTGCATATGGACCAAGTTCCAGTTCCTAATGAGTAGTAATTTTACAATGCGTAAATTGTGTTGCAAAGGGTAGTCACTGCGTCAGCCCTCAGTACAACGTGCGAATCCCTCTATTCATCCCTTGAAATCAATATTCAGGCCCCGTCCAATCCCTCTGCAATAGATGCGCAATCAAAGCAAATCGGAATCATTCACTACCGAATCTTG
>JABJFI010000093.1 GCA_018662825.1 Methanobacteriota archaeon
CAAGATTCGGTAGTGAATGATTCCGATTTGCTTTGATTGCGCATCTATTGCAGAGGGATTGGACGGGGCCTGAATATTGATTTCAAGGGATGAATAGAGGGATTCGCACGTTGTACTGAGGGCTGACGCAGTGACTACCCTATACAATGCCCGCATTCGCAAGGGCCCCCCTTACGAATAGTTCCAGAAATAACAGAACTATCGCTAACGGTATCAAAATGAATATTGCAATGAAATAAATAAAGTACTGCAGAGTAAACCAATTACCATGAGTCACAGTAAATTGATACTAAACATCGGGGGGTTATTTTTACTCGGTGGGGCAATTTTCTTTATCATTCCCTTCTTAATGAGTCATGATGATACTACTTGGGGGATTGCTCTTGCGTTATGGTCAATCGGTTTAGTCTCAGTTATCCTCGGTATAGTCTTAGTGATTGCTGGGGTTCTCATGAAACCAGAAGCAGATGACAATACGATAACAGTTGATGAAGTGTAGTCGAACTGATTGAATATGGAGCATTTGCAAGGGGTTATCCGAATACCCATTGAAACGGGTTACCAATTTCAAAGGGCTTTCAGTGCGTCCTTCGATAGACTACCCTCTGCCAAACACAGGTAATCCTCAATGAACATTTGTTGAGGAAGTTCAATTGATCTCCTGAGGTTTCCGTTCCGATTAGAATCGTTGCTCAGTCGTAAGTGATACTATGTTCAATATCCATCGCCCACAGTTCTCTGCCGCTGCTTACATCATACGCATCGAAGTAGAGCGTATCACCGACCAATATTCCCATGTATTGTCCGGGGCTACTGCTGCCAGTGCTGCGGATATCAGCCACCTGCCAAGTTGAGGAGTTTGAGGTATCATGAGCCCACAGTTCTATGCCGCTGCTTCCATCATCCGCACTGAAGTAGAGCGTATCACCGACTAAGATCTGCATGTATTGTCCAGGGCTACTGCTGCCAGTTCCGCTGTTGATATCAGCCACCTGCCAAGTTGAATGGTTTGAGGTATCATGAGCCCACAGTTCTGTGCCGCTGCTTCCATCATTCGCAGCGAAGTAGAGCGTATCACCGACTAAGATCTGCATGTATTGTCCAGGGTTACTGCTGCCAGTGCTGCGGATATCAACCACCTGCCAAATCACATATTTGCTACAATAGGTTGTAGTATAGTCTACTTCGCCAGATTCAAGAACACCGTTTTGAGCAGTTCCTCCACCATCTCCATTGTCAAGACCCTGCATCATAACTCGGCCACCTGCAGTGCATCCCAATGATGCAGCAGGAGAAGAAATACTGGTCAGCATGGTATTCGGTGAAGCGCTTCCATCAGCGCCGTCAGTTCCATCAGTTCCATTTGTACCAGCGGTTCCGCTAGCACCATCAGCACCATCTTGGCCATCAGTTCCATTTGTACCAGCGGTTCCGCTAGCACCGTCAGCACCATCAGTTCCATTTGTACCGTCAGCACCATCAGCGCCATCGGTTCCATTTGTACCGTCAGCACCATCAGCACCATCTGCACCATCGGTTCCATTTGTACCGTCAGCACCATCTGCACCGTCGTTTCCATCAGCACCATCAGCGCCATCGGTTCCATTTGTACCGTCAGCACCATCAGCACCATCGGTTCCATTTGTACCGTCAGCACCATCTGCACCGTCGTTTCCATCAGCACCATCTTGGCCTGCTGGACCAGCGACTCCATTACAAATATCCACAGTTACAATAACTTCAGTGATATCAAGAACTCCATCTCCGTTATTATCTGCACCAATCTCGAAGGAATTTCCTCCAGTTGTGCAAGTAGTACTTGATAGAATACGGATTAAGGTGGAAACGCCATTGGCACCGTCAGCACCATCGTTACCATCAGTTCCATCAGCACCATCTTGGCCATCAGTTCCATTTGTACCGTCAATTCCGTCAGATCCATCAGCACCATCAATTCCGTCAGATCCATCAGCACCATCAACTCCGTTTGCTCCCAAAGTACCATCAGCACCATCTTGTCCTGCAGGACCTGAAACGTCGATTATATCCCATCCACTACTTGTGCAGACTTGGAATTCTGAATCGGCGTCAACATAATACAATCGGCCGTCTGTTGCTGAATCGCAAGTAGGTAAATCAGCTGCAGTTGAAGCAAAATGAACTTGCCAATCATCAAGAGTTTCTACTGGAGTTTCATCTTCAACTGGGTCATCACTCCCGAAACATCCGGCGAGAGAAACGGTCAACATCATCAAGGCAAAAAGAACAGCGTGTATTTTGTTCATGCTCTGTTGCTATGACTGATAGTTATTGAATACTGTGGTTTCGTTCCGAACGGCCCACAGACTTCCTAATTTGTTAGACTAGATAAACACGATTTTTCAATGTCTGATTGTATAGCTAAGGGGCTTGTCAAAGGGTCTACCCTAACACCCTTTGCAAAGTTAAATGGTGATCGAAGGGCTTGCAGTGAGTCTTGTCAGACGCTACCGTCGTGAACGTATACGGCTATAACCGGAGCCCTTGTGAATGAACTGGATTCAATTATCTGCTGTAGCGTTGTATATCATGACGGGCGGTATTGGTCTATTACTCCCATCAGTAGAAACTTCAGAAATTGTGGTGACATGTTCACAGCCCTCAGTAATTTCACCAAATACTGTATGAACTCCGTCGAGGTGTGATGGATTACTATCCTCTGGGACGATGAAGAATTGGCTCCCGCCCGTGTTTGGATTGCTTGTTTTCGCCATGGAAATCACGCATGAATCGTGAACAAGACCATTGTCCGCTTCGTCAGGCATTGTCCAACTACTTTGATTACAAGCTCCCTGGTTGCTGGCACTTTGCCCATTGCAGTAACCGTACCAATCTGCAGCATATCCACCTGTACCGTCATGGTTCTCAAAGTCGCCACCCTGAATCATGAAATTGTCAATGATTCTGTGAAAGTGAGTCATGTTGTAATTACCTGCGATTACATGTTTTTGCATGTTATCTGTATGAATGGGTGCGGCTGTATGATTCAACATGATTCTAATGGTGTAATTTGCTGTTGCATTCTCAAGGTTTTCTCCATGGAAAATATTCAGTGTGATATTGCTGTACGTTCCATTAAAGGTCCCACCATAATCAACAACATCATCTTCATGTGTAGTGTCTTCTCCTTCTTCTAAACATCCAGGTAGAAGTACAATTAGTATGATCAATAGTGCTCTAATTTCCATGCTATCAAATTTGGCGAATCAGTGTCAAGTAATGAATGATTCCACAGAAATTGAAAGGGTCCCTTTGATTCAATCTCATTTATTCATAGATTTTGATCCAGTTCACGCCCCAGTTCGTGCAAATCAATTTTACCATTGCCATTAATGTCCAATAGTGAAACAAGATCTCCGATATCAATAGGGGATAAACCTTCAATGCCTACTGATTTCAAACCATTCATTAATTCAAAATGATCAATAGTTCCATCATCATTCAAATCAAAGGATGAAAATAATTCGGTATGAGAAGTATTAGTAACCACAATATGGCGTTTCAATAATGCAAGCGCATCTAAAGCAGCCTTGTTGTTGGTAGAGGATATTCGATTCTGGAAGATTCCTTCACTCGATTCTTGATTCGCTTCATTCTCTAATGCGACTTTTTTAGTTACTCCAATAATTAATCCACCTAGGGCAAGAAATGCAAAAGAGATAGTCCGGAAACCCAAACCACCCTCAATGGGCTCTCTATCAGTAATCATCACTTCATGCGAAGCACTGACATTGAAGTCCACTGTTACTTCATTGCCCCCGGGATTATAGGTTGCTTGGAATGTTAAAGTTCCAACATAATGCCAATCGCCAGAAGTTGCAGAACTAAACTCAATAAGGTCGCCTCCACAAGCAGGAGTCCAAATTAAATCCCCCATGTTAAATGATGACTCATAGTATAAGTCAACATCCACCTCTTCACAATTATTGTGCTTAGTATAAATGCGATATCCCTCGTTATCATCTTCAACATTAAATGTCCCTTCTGTGAGGGTCATGAGGCCATTTTCTTCAGCATCGTAAAAAAACAATTTTGAACTTGCTATCACAAATAATATTGCGCCAATTCCCATTAGCGAAATGAGACAATTTTTCCAATCAGAACATCGTTTTCTTCCATAATACAATATCATTAGGTTGAGTAAATAAACTTCTCTCATGATTCATGTGTTCAGTGCTTATGGGTCTAAAAATGAAGGATGGCATAATCAATTTTGCCAATTTTTGCGTTAGCCAGTTTACTCGCTAGCGTTCCGAAAAGCCCACTGAACCCTTGAAAATTTACGAACCGGTTTATTAGATGTTGAAATTATTTGGTTTTGGGGGGTTTCCAATTTGCATATTCTAAATGGGCTGCTTTTGGTGCGCTTTCATTTTCATCAAATTCAGCTAACCGTTGTGACAACCAAGTGAACCACTCAAATCGAGTATCCCCGCCTTCTTCTCTATCCCAAGCAATTAGATTTTCACAGACCTTATGATGGTGTTGTACCAGTCCCGAGAATAGGTCGTAAACAATGTGGAATTGAAGGTCTCCACGGAAAACCAATGCCCCCAAACTCTCCCAAGTGGTCATCACAGCGAATGCTTGGGGCCACAAATCGCCGTGGTATTCTTGAAATTTTTCAAAATTGTTGATTTCAACGGGTTGTCTTGAGATTGAGGCGACACCTGATGCAAAATCTGGCGATTGGAATAATTCTGCCAAGGATAGGGCGGCGGCACTCTTTCTTGATTTCTTCAATTCTTCAATTTGAAACCAAGAATATATCGCAGCACCAAGAATGGTTGCTAACCCAACAATTTCTGCCCATTGTGCTGCAGATGAAAGGTTCATGTCCTTTGGTATAAGTCTCAGTTTTAGATTCTTTCCAGTGGTTAGTTGGCCCTCGCACGTCTATTATCTGCTTCATGGTGTTACGTTGAGTTTCAATTCTCCATCTGATTTTCCAAACATGTAAACCCCCAATGAAGGGTTTTGGAATCAAGCAATTTGCAAAGTATCGTAGCCTGAAGGTCGAAGCATTCGGCCGTGTTGGCAGAGCTTTTCAATAACATCTTCTGCAGTCGAACGATCAATATCATAGCGTTCTGCTTCATTGAATACATCGAGAATCTGGGCCACGCCCCCGTTGTTTGCAGACAAAGATGCAACAATTTCCATAATGGCCTTCTCTCTATTGCGAACTGTTCCTTTCTTGCCGGTAAAAAGCGTTGTTTCATCGAAATTACCACCCATCAAATCTTCACGCCAAAGACGAGTCATTCGAACTGCTCTTTCTGCATCTTCAAGTGTCGCCACCTGCGAGAGACGAATACGGGCACTAGCTTCTGCTAAACGTGCTAAAGCCTCAAGAGAACGAGCAGTGATGGCAACGCTATCATTCGAGTCACCGGTTTGCTTTCGTGTCTCGACATAAAATTTGACGATGATGTCACGCGCCTTTTGTTCAAGATGGGGGTGGACTGTTCGCTTGGAATAAGCAATATATTTTCGGATTAAATCTCGTGAAAGGATTTCGCCGTGTTCGGGAGTTTGTTCAATACCAGAACGGGATGTCGACTTGGTTGGGTCGGGAGCACTACCTTCACTGACTAACAATTCACTGATGCCTTGCAATCGATTACTGATGATATGTTGGGCAATCATCGCGTCTTTTTCCGAGTCGGGGTCATCGGTTAACAACCAAATGATATCAAAACGGGAAACCAAAGGAGGTGCTAAATTGATTTGCGCGGTATAAGGAACTTCTGAAATTGGCTCGAAGCGCCCATTTTTAGGGTTGGCAGCGGCAAGAACTGCACAACGGGTGCGAAGGCTCGCGTTGATTCCTGCTTTTGATATCGAAATTGTCTGTTGTTCCATTGCTTCGTGCATACTCGAACGGTCGCCTTCGTTCATTTTGTCGAATTCGTCAATAGCGGCGAGTCCAAGGTCAGCAAGAACCAATGCTCCTGCCTCTAAAGTCCAACGACCATCAGCAGCAGCATCCTGGACTGCTGCGGCTGTAAGGCCAGCAGCCGAGGCTGATTGGCCCGATGTAAAGCGGCCACGGGGAGAAATTGTCGACATATAACTGAGCAATTGAGACTTTGCAACACCAGGGTCCCCCATTAGCAAAATGTGGATGTCGCCTCGGTTTCTTGTACCATCGGAATTAAGTCGTGCCACGCCACCAAATAATTGCAACATCAAAGATTGTTTCACAGGATTCATTCCGAAAATTGAAGGCGCGATGCTTTTGGTAAACAACTCGTAAATATCGGGGCGCCTTGCCAGTTCTTTAATTTCTAATTCCTCATCTTCGGTAATGACAATTTCCTCAAGAGGAATGTTTTGTCGTTCAAGGGAATGAATGCGCAAAAATATGTCGAATACAGGAGTGTCCTTTCCGCCTTTTCGTTGGGAACGTATGAATAAAACCCCGTTTGCTTTCACACGGTCGCCGGGATTGAGTTTACCTGCCAAATCATGTTCAGCGATACAGATGATTCGTTCAGGCTGAATTCCGCCCTTCATTTGCTCAGGTAATTCTTGTAATTCCATGAATTGGGAATTGATAAGAATAGAATCTTTTTGGTTTAATTCAAAACGAGTTTGGCGCTTTGCTCTCCCACACCCTCCGTCTAATTGTTGGCATTCAATTGGTTCAATGAGTTCTTGTTCATTGGGTTGATTTACAATCATCGAATGCCCACAAGCAACACATTCGAATGTCGCCGCATAAATTCGTGGACGAACTCCTGATATTTTTGTCGTCACAGCATCGATGGCAAGCATCGTTCCAATGTCATCTGCACGCAATTGGGAGACAGTTCGAACTTGGTCGACAGGAAGATGGACTATTCGGACAAATGGATACATTGTACTGTGTCCCGCATCCAAAAGGAATTGACGTAATGCTTGGTTTGATGCATGGAAATGAAGTTCTGGGTGTTGGACTATGTCGTGGGCAAATTCATGGTCAAAACCTTCAATCACTCGATATGAAACCTCAAGTGATTGTTCATCGGGCCACATCTGTGCAAGGTTGTGAACTGATTCTGCGAAGTGGTCTTGAATCAAGGAAGTCCAACGAGCTGGAAGGTCGAATTCTTGAAGCATTTTGAGCACCTAGCAAACGCGGGATTGGCTCCCGACTTCCAAACAATATTGGCAACGGTATTTAGCCCTGACCGCGCGAAAATCCTACCCCCTTGTTTCCATTGGAAAGGTGATGGTTTGACGCTCGCCGTTTACACAGGAAATTAATGTCCACTGCCAAACAGCCATGACCGCAGATAACATGAGGAAGGAGAGCGTCGCTTGAGGTATGCCGAAGCATGCATTTGCACCCGTTGAAGGTCGAATCGAGCGTTGGGTCTTGGACTCTCCGCTTTTGGAAAACCGGCTAGGTGACCCAACAGAACGTGAGATTATCACCCACATTTCCCCCGAGGGAACCGCTTTGATGGAACAGGGAACATGCTTGCCAGTACTGATTTATTTAGCCCCATTCACTTCCTCTGGGCCTGCTCGTGCAGGTTGGAAAGCCTTCGCTGAAACTTTGCTTCAACGCCATGAGCGTTTGGTCAAATCTGGCAAAATGGAACCTGTAATATTGGTTATGCCAGATACTTTCACTACACTTGGAGGCAACCAATTCGTTGATTCTCCTGTGCTTGGGAAATGGTCGTCTTGGCTTGCACAAGCCCTGAAGCCAGCCATTCAAACGCGTTATGCAACCAATGACAAATTCGGATTGATTGGAAAATCTTCTGGCGGATATGGTGCATTGGTCAATGCCATGCTACAACCAAATGAGTGGAGTGCCATCGCCTGTCACTCAGGCGATGTTGGTTTTGAAACGATGTTTTTGCCAACCTTTGCTGAAACGTTGACTCATGTCCACAAGTTTGGCGGGGTTGCTCAGTATGTTCAACATGTTCGTGATGCTGCTACTCTTTCGGGGCCAGATTTTCATTCCTTGATGATTTGTGCAATGGCTGCATCGTATGACCCTCGGGCACCAAGTCAATCTAATCCCCTTGGTATCGTGTTACCTCTTAATGAGAAAACGGCCGCCATTGAAGAAGACGCATGGTCTCGCTGGATGGGTTTTGACCCGTTGACACTCATCGAATCGAATCATTCCGAACTTGCTAAGTTGGAATGTCTATTGATTGATTGTGGCAGTCGAGACCAATACCATATCCAATATGGAAGTCGGCGATTTGTCGAACGTTTGAAGGCGCTTGGTGTCAATCATACTTGGGAGGAATTTGATGGGACCCATTCTGGAATTGATTTTAGATTGGACACAAGTTTTTCACAGTTGTCGAAAGTGTTATCCTAGTTTCAACAAGTTTTTGAGGCGGTGAGTTCTTCAAACGCCTTCTTTTGAAGGTGGTATGGCCGAGCCCATGGACTATGCGAGTGCGGGCGTCGATATTGACCTTGAAGGGTCTGCTGTAGCCTCTCTCATCGCTTCACTGAGCGCATCCAGTCGGCCTGCAGGTACTCCTGGAGCCCCTGTTGATTTGCCCGGTGGATTTGGTGGATTAATCGAGTTCGGAGATTCTTTACTCGCTCTTGCTACTGATGGGGTTGGTAGCAAATTACAAATTGCCTCTTTACTCAAACAATGGGGCGGAGTTGGAATCGATTGTATGGCAATGAATGTCAACGATTTGCTGTGCGTTGGTGCTGAACCAATTGCATTTGTCGATTATGTAGCGGTTCCAAAGCCCGACCCTGAAACCCATGCGGCTCTTGGAGCCTCACTGGCAGAAGCATGTCGCTTAGCTCGAGTCACTTTAGCAGGAGGAGAGACGGCATCTCTCCCTGGCATCGTTACAGAACTCGACCTTTCTGGTACTGCACTTGGCTATGTCAAGAAAGGAAACGCAATCACTGGTGAACATTTAGAATCGGGGGATGTCCTTATCGGATTGCCTTCATCTGGTGTCCATTCAAATGGATACTCTTTGGTTCGTCGCGTCATGGAACATACTGGGCACAAATATACCGATAATGCCCCATTCAATGTCGCAAGTGTTGGACGCTGTGTCATGCATTTCGATGGAAATGATGATTTGCAATTCACGCTTGGTGAAGTCTTCCTTAATCCAACACGAATCTATTGCGACCCAATTGTTGATTTATTGAATCATGCTGAATCTTCTGATTCTGATTTTTCACTCTCGGATATTCATGCTATATGTCACGTTACAGGCGGAGGGTTGTCCAATCTACTTCGGCTTCATGGCTCCTTGGGCTGGCATATTGATTCGCCACTCGCTCCGCATCCTGAATTTGAATGGTTGCAAGAAGTCGGTGGAATTGAAACACGAGAAATGTATCGAACTTTCAATATGGGGACTGGAATGATTCTTGCTGTTTCTAAGCAGCATGCTGAAACAATCTGTACTTGGATCAATGAACGCATGGTTGGTACCCAAGTCATCGGGCATGTCCATGACCAAGGGCACAAAGTTACTCACGCCCTTGAAGGCGTCGAGTTCTCACACTACTGAAGTGTGTTTCTTCTCGAGCAACTTCGTTAACAAAACGCAGATGAAGGGATTCACTCTTCTGATGCCTTTTTTGCAGCGATTGTTAGACAAACTATGGCACCAATGTAAAGAAGTGGCGCAAGGAAGTCTGTTGGGGTGTCGAAGTTGGTCCAATAGGTCAATGCCTTTTGGTTGGTCGTGACACTTGATGCAAGTGATTCTGCATCTGCATCGCCAATCTCGGAACTAGATTCTATCGAGAATACCGCTTGCAAATCATCCATTGTTGGTGCTGTGTGTTGCTCAGTGATAGGACGCATATCCAACCAGAAGGTGGATACGGAAGAGCCGGCAATAATTGCGCCACTCAGTTGTTCTGCTTGCAAAGTAACTTCGCTACCAAAGTAAACAGGTAGGGCACCAGGCATTGCATCAAGCAAAGTATCGGTATCCAAGAGTTTTGCTTGGATGGAGCGAGTCAATGGGTCGAGCGAGGCTGAACAATCGTCAACTGCGATATCCTTCAAAGTTGAAGTTCCATCGCAGGTAATGGCAGCAGTCGCATATCCAGAGAGGTCCACAAGGTCGCCATCCATGGTCAAAAATCCGCCCGTGGTATCGGTTCTGGATTCTGCTGTGACAAGACCAAATGTGTTTTGCATCTTCATTGGGTCTTTCCAAGAGAAGTATGAACTTCCGTCAACAGCCATCATTTCACCTTTGTCGCACGTTGAGACTTCTCCGGTACAAATCATGTAATCAGTTCCAGTATCACTGACTATTTCCGTTCCGTTGTTGACTACGCCAGAGCCGTAGTAAGTTGCATTGGATTCAAGACTGGTCCATCCAACGGCCATATTCTCTGCGTCTCCACTAGCAAGGAAAGCAACGACCGGGTCGTGCCATCCGAGCAACCAGTTGTTGAATTCTTGAGTGAGGTAAGGGGTTGTTTGGAACGAATCCATGAGGTAGGTCGGTACGAAATCTCCAAAGATTGGTGAAGATACAAAGAAACTCAATGCTTCAGCAGTATTTTCATCCACGCCATACAGCATCGAAATCGTACTGGCATTCCATGTCATTGGTGCTGCTGCTTCCATGGTCATTAAGTTCACTGGAGGAGTCATGCCGCTCAATTCTCCATACATGAACAGGGTTGCACCAGTTTGTGTTGTCAAGCCTAGCATAGGGTGATAGAGGATGTGTCCGGCTTGAGATTGGTTGATTGAGACCGGCGTTGCAGTAGCGTGACCAGGTACCATACCAGCACCCCATGCACCGCCCATATTGAGGGAGTTCGTGAGGTAAGGGTCGCCAATTGGACTCATACCGCCGAAGGTTGTGTTCACAAATTGTTGAGCATTCATTGTTCCAACGCCACCAACTAATCCAAGTTGCAGAGAGGTTGTTGAGGTTGCCCAGCCACCAGCCCATTCCATAATTTTACCGTATTGAGTCTCGCTCAATCCAAAGTCGGTCATTGCATTTGAGTTGGTCAAGAACTTGTCAAGTCCGAAACCGGTTCCGTCAGCGTTTTGAGCAAGGAGGCCGGTTGGTGTTGCTGAGGTGTGCCCTGCAAGCAGAAGTCCGATAGTGTTCACATCGCTAAAATCGACGCCAAGTAAGTTCTCAAGTCGATCTGCGACATCGGAAGCATCGCTTGCATTGAAGTCCGAACCGCCACCGTTACCGAGCATTAGGGTTCCTACGCCTGCATAAAGCGACCAATCTCGAACGAGAGTTTGGCCGTAATCGGGAACGACTGTGTCTGGTGTTCCATCGCCTGTTGTATCGACCATGTAAACGATATCCGAGGTATTTGCATCGGCATCGTGGTCAATCATCATTGGAGCAGTGTAGCCATAAGTTGTAGCGCGTTGCATGGTAGTCGAATTCATTGGGTCCGCTGCCATTGAGGAAACAAGGTAGTCTGGTTCTCCCATTCCAACAAATGCGACTGGCCCAAGTGCTGTGTGCAATGAGATGTTAAATTCTGGACTGTATGGATGGAATGTTGAGTCAAGGGCTGCATCAATTCCACCAAGGAAATTCGCCAGCGGCAGAGTAACATTTTCCATTGCATTAAGTCCGATAATTCCGGCGCCTTCGGGACTTGCGGCCCAAGCCGCATAGGAGCCGGTTCCAAAGCCTGCACCACCAACAACTCCTGTTGTGGCCGCTATGGTCGACGCAGTTGCTTTTCCTGCTTGGGTTGTGTTGAGGTCTTGGTTCATGTTGTTGGCTGCAAATCCAATCTTTGTGAGGTCCATGATTCCGTTGATGGCCATTCCGGTTGCGCCGATGACTTGTGGGGTGAAACCGATGTTCAATTGTGTGATTTGAACGTCGCAAGGAGTGACGGTATCGACTGAGCACGCATAGGATGTGTTCTCGTGATAGGTGATTGTTCCTGCATCCGAATCATGAGAGGTGAAGGTTCGGTCAGATGTGATGGTGTAGGTTACTGGACCAATCTTTTCGTGAATAGGTGCAGCGCCAGCTGCAACTTCGGTTGGATTTGTCAAATTCCACCCATAGAAATCACGTTCAGAAGTAGAGGTCGCCCAATCGGATTCAATATCTGTACAGTCGTCATTGGCACAAATATTGTCTAGGGGTGTGGTCTTTGTAGCCTCAAGAACTGCGTCTTCTACTCCACCAGTAGAGAGCACGGATAGTCCCCCACTAAGAAGTAGGCAAACAAGTCCTGTAGCAAGCATCGTTTTCATAGTCATCATTGACATAAAGGTCCAACGCTAACTGATAGCACATAACAGTTGGCGCGGACACTAGGTGTTTCTGGCGATATCGATAAGGTTGCTATTCCGCCAAAAAAACAAGCGGTGTGGTCTTCAAGGGGTAGTTCTACGCCTTGTTATGGCCGGTGATAAGCAGGGGGGTGGGCAACCAATCGGCTGGCCGGGACAAGTGTGGCTCGAAGGACGAACTTTGGTCCATTTATTGGGTGAACAAACGCGTCCAACCCACATGCCACGAGGTCCGGCAAAACGCACGGGCCCTGGATTCCTCAATCCAGCAATGGCACCGGCTAGAACTCGCAGTATCCTGCTCCTCAACGATGCATTAGAACATAATTGGTTGGTTCGACCTGACCAATCCATCCGCGTACTAGATGCGCTATGTGCTACTGGAGTTCGAATACGCCGGTGGCGGAACGAAATCCCTGCCCAAGCACAACACCGATTGAGAATTACCGCCAATGATTTGGATAAATTTGCTTTGGATTGGGCAAAAGCATCACATTCAACGCACCCCCCGGCCCAAAGCGTTGAACACGAACCTGAAGATGACCGGTATGGCAGTGTATCGGAACAAGTCTTTGACAATGGATTGAATTTCCGAAACATCGATGCTCGAATTGCAATGATGGAAACGGGACATCAATGGATAGACTTGGACCCTTTCGGCTCCCCAGTTCAATTTCTTGATGCCGCCCTTCAAGGATTGTCAAGAACTGGTGTATTAGAAATCACGGCCACCGATACAGCAGCCCTCACTGGCTCATCAGCGTCCAGTCAAGCACGACGTTATGGAGCAAAGGGAATAGTTGATGTCTATGCGCATGATGATGCTGTTCGTCTCCTTCTTGCCACCGTTGCTACCAGCGCTGCACGATTGGATAAGTCGATCACGCCGCTGATGGCTTTATTCGACGGTCACCATGTTCGAATCTCTTGTTTAATCAAAACAAGTCGGGAAAAAGCGAGCAAGATTAGCGACATGCTCGGTTGGAGAGTTCGGGAGGAAGATATTCCTTACCGATTTGTACAACACCCATCTGCTGAACAAGTCAAGCGAGCCAGTGGCCCAATGTGGATAGGGCCCCTCTGGGACAAAGATATCGCCGCTAGAATGACTGAAGAAAAAGCACTTGAATTGTGCCAAGCAACGGCGGAGGAAATTGAGAAAATGAAAATGGAAGGGCTTGAATGGAGTGACGCTGATGTGGAATATTCTGGGCGTGAATTGAGACGCAGTGTCCGTTATATTTCGGATGCTGCCGACCTAATGAGTCGAGAACATTTGTTACTAAATTTGGATTCATTGCCCCGCTGGGCAGGAGTTGGCGGTGCACCAAAACTTGAGAAGTTAATTGCTAGTCTTATCGGGGCAGGGTATTGTGCTGCTCGGCTTCCGGATTTGGAACCCTTGCTGATTACCGATGCACCGTTTGACACGGTTCTTGAACAGGTGCGAAACAAAGCACCTTCAACCAAATGAAGGGTCGATGTCGCGGTCTGTATCAACGACATTCGTATCTGGCCCAGGTAATAGGGTTCGCGAATTTTCAATTACTTCTCGGACACTGTCTTCGATATTTTGAGCGTTTTCTAACAACTCGCTGAGAGGAATTTCAATGCCTGTAAGTTCGGCTACCGCTTCAACTGCTAAAGCTGCAGCCCGAGCATCCGGATACATTGGACTTGCTTCAGCCAATAATGCAGTGACATCAATTCCCAAACGGTCGCCTTCTCCAAGCAAAAACCCTGTAATGCCTGCAACAATACCTTGTTGGATAGGTTCGATTCCTGCTCGGTGGAGACGCTCCCGTGCAAGTTGCGATGAACCTACACCAAACAAATCACCAGATGCTACGTCTTTGGTTGATTGAACCAAGCCATCGATGATGATGAGTCGGTCAAATCCTCCCCGAGTAAACCATTCCAACACAGTTGATGCAAACATAATGTCTTGTTCATCCTTGAATTGAATTTCTGAGGTGAAGACGCCGATACCATTGCCTTGATAGACTCGGACGGGGTGTTTTGGAACTTCGTTATGAATCAAGGCTACAGCAGGGAATTCAGCATTCAATACTGTCCCCAATTGCTTGAGTTTGAGCGTCTGGATTATGTGAGACGCTGCGATAACACCAACCATTCCAGCAGTAGTAAATCCTGCTACAGCCACACCACCTGTTGTTAGGGGGTCAGCTCCGTCTTGAAGTACGAGAGCATATCCTTTGAATTCGTGTTCCATGTCATGCCCCCTTGATTGAGCGTGAAGGCGTTCTATCAAAAGTCATACGGTGGGGTTAATCTTCCCAAACCGCCCAATCTTCCCAACCTTCTTCACGATACCACCAAACGCCTTCTTCATCTTCCCACCATTCAGTTCCTTCTTCATCGACAGTGATTCCATCATCTTCGGCTTCTGCTTCAACCTCTTCTTCGGCTTCTTCAAATTCTTCTTCATCGGTATCAAATTCTTCAATATCGCCCCGGCCATCGATTTCATCGAATAGTGAAGGGCGGCGTTCTTTTGGTGCTTCATCTTGAATATCTCTTTCTTCTGATTTGATTTCGTCAAGACTGCGGCCCGGCTTTGTAACTGGGGCGGGTTCATCCTCATCCTCTTCATCGTCAAACTCGTCGAACCAATCATCATCATCTGGCCGAGGGCGTAGCAAGACAAAGGCTGCACCAAGCCCACCGATTACGAGAACTGCGATTATTCCGCCAACAAGTGCGCCAGAACCGCCCTTCGGTTCTGTTGGATTGGTGTCGGTTGGTTCGTCCACTTCCAATTGAGAAGCAAGCGTCCATTGGAGTTCTCCCTCGGTTGTGGCAGAAGATGTCGTCATCCCAGAGCAGCGGCCTGTACCATCATCTAGGCACGTTAAGTGCAATTGATAGCCGACGCCTTGTAATCCAGGAAACAGCCCATCGGATGGGCCATTTCTTACAGGAGTAAACGTAATCTCAAGAGTTTCATTGGCGTTCATTGTAAGGATTGGTCCCGGACCGGTCAAAGAAGGGTGCTCAAAAGAGAGTGGGGGTGACGTGGGCGGAATTACGGTCCAACTAAAGCCAAGTTGAACTTCAAATGGATTTGGATTGGTCACTGTGCAAGTCAACGGTGAATCAGTCGAGTTCTCTTCCCAAGCATAAGTTACTGCCTGACAAGATACGGTGCCTGCAAGCGTAACATCGGGGAACGGTGGTTGGTTGGTTTCGTTTCCTGTTTCATTTTCCGTTTCATTACCGGTTTCGTTGGATTGATAGGAGAGGAATGTGAACTCAATCGAGTTTGGTGTTGGTGAATACCACAGTTGATTCGCTGAAGGGATGAGTGTCAGGGAATCCCCTGGAACAGCGGTTCCCTCAAGTATGAGTTCTCCACCTTTTATTTCTATAGTTCCTGAATCAGATATGTTTCCTGATGAGTCGGTTAAATGCCAGTCATAGTTCACGTTTGCAAGGTGTGAACTTTGTGCAGGAAGTTCGGGTGCTACGGAGGTTACAATCGAATAGTGATTGGTTTCATTGAGTTGGATAGTTTGTGAAGACACTGAGGCTGTTGCGCGCAAAAGTCCCATTCCATTTAGAGTCGCGGCCGTCAAATCCGCAGGTTGAATGTCTGCTGTTCCAATTGTGCCATCATATTCTGCAACCAATGAAATTTCACCGACAAATTCAGAAAAGGTTGCAGACAACTCCGTCAAATCTTGAACTTGGACTGCTTGCCATACTCCGTTTTCATCGGTGACTCCATTGATGGAATGGCTCAATGATTGGCCAATGAAATGTAAGGCCAGGTTTTGAGATGGAATTCCTTCGCCTTCACTTGAAAGGGTGAGGGATAAATCCAAAGAATCCATGGCGCTTATTTCAAACCAACTTGAATTTGAAAAGCCACTTGATGATATTCCAAATGTAATTTCCGAAATACGGAGAGAATTGTTTTGGGATTGGACAGGACCTGCAAGTGAGAAATTCGAAGTGGCATTTCCATATGAGTCGTAAGCCACTACCGCGACCCAATAATCGGTTCGATCGGTTAAGGGGTTTCCATTTCCATCTGTAGTAATATTGGTTGTAAATGTACCAGTGAAGGGAGTAATAATCGATACCGGAGTCAGTTCTTGAAGCGAGAATATTTCGCTCGAATTGACAAATATTTTGTATTCAGAAATCAAATCCATCGAAGCATCCCATGTAATATTCAACGAGCTGCCATTATCATTTCCAGTATCGGATACTGTTAGTCCTTGAACCGGCATTGGAGGGGCGGGAAATGGGACATTAACAGTAAGTGGGAGTGATAATTGGCTTGTCACGCCATATGGGTGCAATGAACGTACGGCATAATCATATGAATCGCCGGCCGAAATATCTGAATCCATCGTCGAATTCATAGTGGATGAAAAGGTGGGGTTGTTAAGGTCAAATTCGCCACCAGCGGCAACTTTGAAGGTTTCAAACACAATCAAGTCGGTTCCAAAATCAGTGGTGTTTTGCCATGAAAAGACAAGACGTTCGGAAGAGAGTTCGTCAATGCTTAATATTGGCGTAGGCGGCAATGCCAAATTCGGCGCGCCGGGAATATAATCGGCATACAAACTCGATATTGACAGGGTGCCGGTTTTAGTTGATAAAAACGGTAAATCGATACTGATTGTTCCTGTCCCGGCTGTTTGTTGTTGATTCATGATATTAGTGAGATTGCCTACAGCGGCTGGGTTGTTTTCTACAATGAAATCAATGTCATATCCAATATCGATGCTGCTGATGTTGAATGTACCTGTTCCGGTACTGGTGAAATTAAGCGTGAATATGTTCATATTAATGTCATAATCATGCATTGTGTACATCTGGCCACTGGTCAAAGGCGAGAGCAGGGTTGTTATTAGGCCGAGTTGGTCTTCAAATTCCAAAGGCGGTACACCGTTTTGCCCATCCCCTGCATATCCAACTGCGAATAAATCCTCTTGGCCATTACGGTCAATATCCATGCCAATTGAGTCCCATGAGCCGATAAAGAGGCCGAAAGTTGTTCCTTCACCTGCAGAAACGATGTGCTCTAGCAACCCATCAGCATCCATGTCGATGAACATCGAATCCTTTGGACGAGACCATGGCTCAAGCGTTGTTTGCGTTGATGTTATTGATGTAGTCGAGATATTGTAGACGCTGATATTACCTTCAATTGTTTGTGAGTTTCCATCACCTGAAGCAAGTTGAGGGACGAGAAGAGACAAGGCGCCATCGCCGTCATGGTCTGCAATCGTAGCATTGATGAAAACCGCTGCTGAAGCGACACTGGTGGTGGTCCAAGTTGTCCCTGTGTTTTCAGCAAGAATATATCCTTGCATTGTTGAAGAAAACAAGTCTATATCGCCGTCTTGGTCAAGGTCGGCACCGATTGGTTCAGATTCAATTCCGTCAAAGGAATTTACTCCTAATGCCATTGCTCCATTGACCCATTTGACATGATTTGTGTGGCCGGAACTATCCGTGACAAGTGCTGAAAACTCTCCTCCTGTTCCATTAAAATATCCAGCAAACATCGAGACGAGTTGTGCAGGCATTGTGGTTCCATTGCTGAAAACAGCCACAGTTGTATTGTCTGCAAAATTACTATTCTTGCTATTATATGTTCGCAGAGATACGATACCCCCTTCGTGAATAGAAATGATGTCAGCATATCCATCTGCGTCAAAATCGCCGACTTTGGCAGAGAGTAAATCTGCTGAAAGGGCTACTGGTGAAGCATTTCCTAAAATTCCAGTTGTTGAATTCGTTTGGTGAAAACACACTCGGTCATCACCAGGGGCTATCGAAATGATGTCGTCATAATCGTCGCCATTAACATCGGCAACCACGATATCTGCTCCAGCACCGCATGTTACAACCCATGGAGAGAGCGTTACGCCTGTAAGCCCATTCCAATCAAGTGAGGCGAGGGCTGGGGCTGCGGAGCCGCCTTGAACGATTACTTGTGCTTTCACAACGATTTCGTCGAGGGTGTCATTATCAAGATCGCCGGATTCATACGCGGTAATGTCATCTATTGGTATCAGGCCAGCAGGTACATCAGAAGTGTATGTAATATTCATCGTTCCACTGTCAATTACTGAATTGTGAGGAAGATAAAATGGCATAGATTGGGCAGAGCCGTTTGAGTAGAGCGACTGAGCAGTTGCATTATTGATGAACATGTTTTGATGACCCAAATCTCCAAATCCAACTCCATTAAAAGCCCATTCATTCACACCATCTTGGCCAATATCAAGAGTGACTTGGCCTGGTGTGGCAATTTCATCTCTAGCATTAATCATAAATTGTCCGGATTGAAATGTTACATTTCGCGGAACGTCAATAGAAACATTCGTATCTAGGTGTTGAGAAGTGAGAGAGATGGATGCTGATGCAGAACCGTTAGAAAAAACATTGATTGTTCCACCTTGTCCGTTTGCGCTTGCAAGGAATAATGCGCTTGATTGAGAGATTACAAGCAATGAAAGTACTAGAAGTGTTGAGATTCGGTTTTGATTCATTCAAGACGCCTCGGTGACAAGGGGGTCAAGCCCCTTCAAAATACAAGGGGTGCGGTTGGGTTTTCAAGTCTTTCTTCAATTTCGCCGTGATTGTTTCGGATGCAGACTCGCTAAAGGGTTAAGAGCAGTGGGCCGAAGGAGGGCTATAATGAGGGTTTCGTTTGGACAGAACTGTTAAAATTTCTGTAACTGCAGGCGATGTTGATATCGACCTCGATGGTTCAACTGCAGAGATTGAGGAGATGCTCGCTTTACTTCGCCAAGACGATACCTGGGGCCTCATGATTGACCGTTTGAAGGTTGCTAAAAAGGCGGCGTTAAAGGCCACTATTGCTGCTGCCAAAGCTTCAGGCCTTCCAAAACGTGGTTCCGCATTCAACACCTTGGTGGAAAGTTGTTCATTGAAGCGAAAGCCGGACCAAGTTCTTGGTGCCATTCACTATCTAAGAGAAGTTGAGGGTGTTATGGACAGTCCTCCAAGGGTTATCAATCAATTATTCGAAGATGCTGGGATGGAGCCTCCGGGAAATCTTTCCCTCTACCTAAATCGATTACGAGAAAGAAATTTTTTGATAATCCCAAGTGCAAATGAAGATAAAAATAGATTTGCAATTCTAAGTGAAGAGGGGCGCACTCATTTGAATAAACGCTCAGTAAAGTGAGGATTACAAATGGTTATGTCTGGCGGAGGCGATGATGACCCCCGAGAATCAACTGGTGAGCAATCAGAACCGTTGGATTGGTCTTTTCAAAATCATGCCGAGGTTATTCTTCGAAAAGGAAGGCATGCGGGTTCAACATTTCGTAGGGCCATCCTCGACAATGCTGATTTTACCGAAGGTGATTTTTCAAACTCGGACTTCCGAAGAGCCTCGATGTATCAAATTGATTTGATGAAATCGGCATTCGATGGTTCGGATTTCCGTAATGCTGATCTTCGTAAAGCCCGATTGAATTTGTCGAATTTTAGAAATTGTCAGTTTGCAGGTGCGGATTTGCGCGGCATACGCGGAAGATATGCGATTTGGCAGGGTAGTGATTGGTGGAACGCTGTCATGGATGATGATTTGAGAAAAGCGCTTTCAAAAAAATGGCCACAACCAAGTTCATCGTAACTCATTCTTCTTCATTGGCCAGATACACTTTGTTTTCAGGATATAGTGCAAGTCGGGCGCGTGTATTGATTAATGGCAGGGCTGCAATTCCAGCACACATGGCCATGCATATCCCACAAAGATATGTCGTTATTTCGTAGGTCAACAAGAGTACGCCTTGGAGGTGTGTATCGGCAGCACTTTTCACCATCAAACTCCCAGCAATACCAGTAATAAGGCCAATGCTCGCTCCACTGAGCGCTATTTTTGCTCCAAAACCGTTGAGGAAAATCAGCATGCCACCGCCAACAAATAACAACAAACTCGCGATGAGCAAACCATAACCACGTAGAGCATAACCTCCCGATTCGCGGGCGGCGTCATGAAATGTTTGGTACTGTTCGGTCGAAATGTCATTGTTTCCATCTCCTTGGCTGTTTGGAACATCGAGTATCAGACCAACTTCTTCATCATCAAGGTCAGTCGCGTTATGAAGTCCGATGTCCCCGTACGCTTGGAAAAACAATAAAAAGGCACCAAACAGCAGTAAAACCCCGACCGTTTTCGGGCCTTTGGTATCCGGTCGAACTGCAAACAAGTCTGTAGGCATCTCCGCCACGGGCTGGTTTTCATCCATCCTCATTGAAAAGCCAAGGTCGACATCGCTAGAGGATTTGTTTGATTTTTCTTTGTCCTCAACGGGCCAGATTTTGGGTTCCGAATCGGTCATGGCAAAGGCTCCTTGATGTGATGGCTCAACCCTGTTTTCAAATCTTCAGGAATGGGTTGTGATTCTAACGAATCCATATCGACGCATACGGTTACTTGGGTTGAGTGCCAAAGCAATTCTTGATTTTGATTGTGGAATTCATACCCCCATGTGCATGATGTTGAGCCAACTTTCTCAAGCCAAATTGTAGCATGGATGGTGTCTCCATAACGAAGGGGTGCTATAAAATCAGTTTCAATATGGACTACTGGAAATCCAATTCTTCTCTCTCCAATCAGTTCAGGATAACTGATTCCACACATTGGCTCCCAACATTCCTCGAAAAACCGATGGGCGAGATCATAGATTCTCGGGAAATAAGCAATGTTTGCATTATCCAACATTGGATAGTCAACGCGACGTGCTAGTTGAACCGCCATAGTTGAACCATATGCTTGGCCATGATGAAGCCTTGTATTAGGAGCAATAAATAGTTGCAAAAAGCAACCCGTTGCGCTTATATCCAATCGGTTAGTGGCCGGACTACAAGGCCCTATAGTGTAGCTTGGATATCACGCCGGCTTGCGGAGCCAGCAACCCGTGTTCGAATCGCGGTGGGGCCGCTCTTGTTCCTTTACAGTGCAGCCGCTGTCTACGATTGAATTTTCCAATCATGCATTTCCCAATTTTGTTCTTGGGCGAATTGTCTGAAAGCACCTTTCGAATTTATCGCAACAGGATGGCCCGTGATACGCATAAACCATGAGTCGGCCATTGTATTTCCATAGCCATAACATTCTGCAAGATTATGTCCATTTTCTGCTGCATCAGCCTCTATAATCGGAACTTTTCCTTTTCTGCGAGGAACTGACCAGCCGCGTTCTGAACCGCTGAGTATACCGGTTCTCTGTGCTGGCCCACAACCATATACTGCATCCATTCCAAGTACTGCACCCATCGCTTCTGCCATAGGGGCAATGGTCGCAGAAACTAGGACTAGACGATGTCCTTGTGAGCGGTGCCATTCAATTGCATCTCGGGCTTGTTGAGTTACTCTGTGAACAAGTTTTTCTTCAGCGATTTGTTTTGAAAGCGTCTCCAATACTTCCCATGAAGTAAGTGAAAAATGGCCTCGGTTTCGTGCGGCATCATATGGGGCGCGTAATCGTAGGAGGTTTGCGAGAAAGCCAACACACCATGCAGTCGCCCCATATGGAATTCTCCATGGACGCTTTTTGCTAAGAGTTGCCGTCAGGGATTTTTCACTCGATGCGTCCAAAAGGGTGCCATCGAGGTCGAAATATGCCGCAACACTTCCCCGCATGGCCTTCCCTCCATACTCAATATACATGAGGTCAACCCTCGCTGTTTGCTTGAATTTACCGTTTTTTGGGGGCTTCGGAACAACCTGCTTCGCCATAAACTCGGCGGCCAGCAGTATGATCTTGCCACCAAACAAGGTATTGGGCAAGATGACGAGGTATGAAAAAACCAACTTTGCGAGGTGTTAGTCCATGATTTCTCATAGCCCGGTCATTGGATAGATTAGCGACAATTGATTGGGCTGAGCATCCCGGGTTAGCGCCCACAAAATGGAGTATTTCTTTTTTCAATCGGTCAAATCGGGCTTGTTTTTGTGAACCTTTTCCTTCTCTTCTGGGGGGCATAATTCGAAAATCACAACGAACCCATATCAAAGAAACGATGGGGGGCCCATCTAATCACTATAGTGAAAAATCAATCAAAAGAAACGTTTTGAGTGGTTTTCCAGTTCGCTGTAGCCAGTTTCTTCGCCTTACCGTCGGCAATGATTGGATTAATTTTTTTCAAATTTCCGTGCATACCATGTACTTGGAATTTGACCCGGAGTTCTGCTGATTGGTCTCGAACGACTGCTTCCATTTGTTCTTCATCCAATTCAACAGATGCTAGGGTTGAACCGTCAGAATGGCTAGCGATAGTGAATGTCGTTCCAGATACTGAAAGCGCGGGGCGGAAATCCATATCGTCGGGGTGTTGCATCCAAACTGAAACATCAACAGAAAGGGAATCCCGGATATTGACTCGGCTAATTTCTACTGTATCGACCATGGCAATCAACTCATCCGAAGTGTTCCCGCTTCATACACCTTCCCATCAACCAAAGTGGTCACTCATAAGCAATTTCAGTTAATTTAGGAATCAAAAGGGTGACTGTGACTGTCAAAGTCCAGTCATTTCCAGGGTCGGGGTCCGGGGCGCCTTCAAACAAAGGTTCAGGGTCGGCTTGTTGTGCATAAACAGTCCAAATCCATGTGCCTTGGCCTGACTGATTTCCAGAGGAGGAGAGGAGTTGGTGGAGGAGGGCTTCCTCAGAATCTGAATCATAAACGCCGGCTTCTCCTGCGGAGTTGATGTTGTCTGCCGAGAGTGTCGCAGTAGCGGATTCATTGGAAGTGAAATTGCCATCCCCTGTTTGTTCGGTTTTCTCATATCCGTCATCAACAATTAAGATAGAGAGTGTGAAATTATCTTGTGGCGCGATGAGGTCTTGTTGCAATTCAAGAACTCCAAGGAAAGAGGATATTCGCCCATCTTCACCTGGTGTTATATTGCCCTCCCATTGCTGCCCTTGGTCAAGATATTCGTCCCAGGAGTATTCGACTTCCATGGTTTCCCAAGTCACTTCATAGCGTCGAGACTTAATTTCGAGTGTGAATAATTGTTTTACTGTGGCATCCGCTGAATCAGTAGCGGTTAAACTTCCTTGAATAATTCCAGAACGGTTAGTGGGTAGCAGGACCGTCGATTCGGTCGCGTCAATGTCGTTTCTCATGTCCCCATCCCCATCTGAATCTTCGCCCCAATTCAAATCCCATTCAAACCTCAACTCGTCGCCTTCTGGGTCGATGCTGTTACTGGCATCCAGATACACAGAATCGCCCGAACGAATTGAGTCTGGGTATGTTATGTTGAGGGTTGGTGCCCCGTTAACATTGATGGATTTCGTGGCGGTGTCTTCGCCTCCTTGGTCGTTAACGACGGTGAGTTCAGCAGTAAAAATACCAAATGTGGTGTACCGGTGTGATGTAAATCCTGTTGTTGTTTCTGTTGTTTGGCCATCACCAAAATCCCACCGGTATTCAGCAATGAGCCCTTCAATCGGGTCTGAATCACGTGCATCAAAAGTGACGGTTTCCCCTTCTTGTATTAGGAGAGGGAATGCATTAAGTTCGGCTGAAGGGTCGACTGTGAATTCTAATGCACCAGTACACCCAGCCAAAAAACTTGAGCAAACCAAGAGGCTGACCATGAGCAGGGAGCGGACTGTTCGACCACCCATCATCCGCCACATGAAAATATGCTGAATCCTCTCCCTATCTAATTCTTGGGGGGGTATCTACGGGGTTTTCCGTATTAGAAATGTCAAACACAACTTCGAGGTTGATTAAAATTTGACTTCTTCTGGAAGGTCTCCTACGATAGTCGCAGACTCAAGATGGTCGCCGATTTCTTCAACAGACTGGTGTTCTATGACATTCATTTCTGAATGGTCTTGGATATGCTCATCTGTGGATAATAGGTCTGTCACTTCAACTTCTCCAGCATCATAATCGGGAGCTGCTGTTGGCGATGGTTCGGCCTTTACATTCTCGACCTTTGATTCTAATTCACTCATCGCATCGTCGATGACGCCTTGTTGTCGTTGAACAAATTCTTCCGTCATCTTCTCATGATGGGGGTCATGAAATTCTTCTTGTTTGATTTCATCTTCTTCTATCTTTGAAGAAAAAATCTTCTTCAAACGGTGTACGAAGCCCATAACCTGACGCACCGGGTGGAGAAGTATGGCATTTGCGATTGCTGGCATTCGGAGGGAGATGTTCAAAGGGGGTCAGCGGCATTGGTTGTTTATGGCCCCGAATGTCCTCGATGGTGAGCGTGTACTTGCCTTTGATTTGGAGACGACTGGGATTTCGACTACATCTGACCGTGTTGTTCAAATTGCTTTGGTAGGGGCCGACCCCGATGGAACTGCTGTTCACTTCGAACACATTGTCAACCCTCGTCGACCGATACCCTATGGGGCAAGTAATGTTCATGGCATCTTTGACCAAGATGTCCAAGGAAAAGGTGACTTTGCAACTATCGCTGATGAAGTTGCACAATTAATTGAGGGGTCGGTCATTGTCGGCCACAACGTTCGTAAATTTGACCTTGAAATGCTAGAAAATGAATTTCTCCGGTTAGGGAAAAGAATGCCGCGGCCAAAGGCCGTGATGGACACATATGAATTGGTTCGAAGACTCAATATTCCTCGCCCACACAACCTTGGAGCACTCTGTTCTAGGCATGGTATTTCACTAGAAAATGCCCACACCGCTGCTGCTGATGCAGCCGCTTCTCTACTATTGTTCTGGAGACTTTCAGTCGATCATGC
>JABJFI010000094.1 GCA_018662825.1 Methanobacteriota archaeon
CCAGTGGTTGCAATTCTTTCCAAGGTAATAATTGCGGTGAAATCCGAGGTCTTGCATGGAGCCCAGACAGTACTCATATTGTAACAACCCATAGTCGAAACGACGAAGGGGTCTACTACTGGTTTGCAGATTTCGATGAAGATAACGACGGCTACAACACAACCGATCAAGGCGATGGCGTCGTCGATGCCTTCCCAAGTGAAGGCTCTCAATGGAATGACACTGACGGCGATGGCTTCGGCGATAACAGTGTTATTGACCATGATTCCAACGCGTCAACACCGTCAATTCCTGCTTACCAACCCGATGCTTGCTTGACAATTCCGGGAACTTCAACCGAAGACCGGTTTGGTTGCCCTGATGCTGATGGTGACGGATGGTCTGACGAAGGCGACTTCTATCCTGCAGATTCTCTTCAATGGGTCGATAGCGATGGAGATGGTTATGGCGACAATTATTACTTTGACTTGAATGGAGCCCAACTTCATTTGAATCAAACAGGCGATGCATTCCCTAACGATGTAACCCAATGGAACGATACTGATGGCGATGACCGTGGTGACAATTACCAAAATGCATCGTGGGATAATTTCCGAGCACCTGAATGGCCAGGCCTGCTTCTTTCAGTAGCAAACAATGTCGACGCTTTCCCGCTTGACCGAACTCAGTGGGCCGATACCGATGGTGATTGGGTTGGCGATGAACAAATGAGCGACCGTTCTGATGGTTGCCCAACCATTTGGGGAGATTCTCAATACGACCGCCTTGGTTGTGTCGATACGGATGGAGATGGATGGTCGGACCCAGACGCTGGATGGCCCGCAACAGCCGATTGTTATGGTGCAGATGCTTTCCCTACCGACCCTACTCAATGGTGTGATGAAGATGGAGACGGATTTGGCAGTAATCAATCCGGAAACAATGCGGATGAATGTCCAAATCAAGCTGGAACTTCGAGTGAAGACCGTATCGGTTGTGCTGACCGAGACGGCGACGGATACTCAAATGCAGGCGACCCATTCCCCGATGACAGTACGCAATGGTCGGACCGTGATGGAGACAACCGCGGAGACAATCTATCCGGAAACAATGCGGATTTATTCCCTGACGATACAACTCAATGGAAAGACACCGATGGAGACGGCTATGGCGACAATCAAGGTGGATTAAATGGTGATGCATTCCCGAATGATCCGAATCAATGGGAGGATACCGATGGCGATGGCTATGGTGACAATTTTGTTGATGAAGATAACGACGGAGTATCCGAAGGTAATTCTGATGTCTGCCCACTTGTTAATGGCGGTTCAACCAACCCCGAAACACGAGGATGCGCCGATTCTGACCAAGATGGATTTGTTGACCCTGTTGACGCATTCCCTACAGACCCGTTCCAATGGGCAGATTCTGATGGTGATGGCTGGGGCGATAACACGGGAGTTCCAAGTGGCGATGATTGTATTGATGTCTATGGTAAATCATACGAAAACAACCGTCATGGTTGCCCCGATTTAGATTTTGATGGCTGGGCAGATATTGATGACGCATTCCCGAACGACACCTTGCAATGGAAAGATTCAGATGGTGATGGCTGGGGCGATAATTACGATTGGTTTAACGACACAATCCAAGACTTGGACAATCCTGGCCAAACCATTACAATCCGTAATCAAACCGGCGATGCATTCCCCAACATTGACGACCAATGGTCCGACATGGATGGCGACGGATGGGGCGACAACCAAACCAGTTTCTATCAACCAGATGCATTCCCATTCGAATCATCTCAGTGGAATGACTTTGATGGTGATGGCTATGGCGATAACAGTGTATATGATCCCGATGGCGATGAAGGACCGCTCGAGCCTCAAAGTGCATTTGAACCCGATTCTTGTCGTAAAGAATACGGCGAATCAAACCTCGAAGAATACGGATGCCCCGACAGCGATGCTGACGGTAGAGCTGATTTGTATGACCCATGCCCATGGGACCCAGAGGTTACCAACGGAGTACTCACCGGTCCTAACGCTGTAACATGTAAGATTACTTCTGACCCGAATGCAAATAATGCTGATGGTGGCGGCGGTCTTGATTTTGCTTCATCAACAACAGTACTTGTCATGGGAGGCTCAATTGTATTCCTTTTGGCATTGATTTTCGTCGCTCAACTGGCTAAGGCTTCTTCGAAACGTAAATCTTCAGTAGAGCGAGCAGAAGAGCGAAAGATGGATATCGCTTTCTCGGAAGAAGAAGAACGCCGTCTTGCTTGGATTGATCATTATGTGGCAGCAGGCCAACTTGACGAGGCACGTGCCCTTGGTTGGACTGAACAACAAGCGACTCCACAATGGAAGCAGCATGAAATGGAACAGCAAGCAGCAACAGATGCATCGGTTCCAACAATGTTTGACCTCAATCAACTTTGAAACACGCCTCTTCGATACACATCGTATGCACCGCTGACCTTTCAAGTAATGAGGGATACTGCTTGTTCATGGCCGGCGATACGCGTAGCACCGTTGCTCTTCTCGCGTCGCTGTTATTGTTATCTTCATTGCCACTTCTTTCTGGAGCAGAAACGTCAGAAACAGTTTTTGCAATTGAAGAAACTTCGACTCAGTTAAATGAATGGTATGCTGCTGGAGATACAGTTGAAATAACTGCGATGTTCACCAATAGTGGTATACAGACATCAATCGAAAACGACCCATCCTGTGGCGTTGTATTACGCGTCAACGATGCTCTTGGGGCTCTTCTTGTTGATGGAACGCCTGCATGCCGAGGCCAGTCTCAAAGTATTGACTTGGCTGAAAGCGAAACATATTCTTTTGACACCTTGACTTGGAATCTTCAACTCGATGATGGCCAGTATGTGGAACCCGGAATTTATACAGTTTCAGCCTACCATTCAGCCACCCAATCCATTGCTTCAATAGACATTCAAGTTCAAACACCAGTTGATGTATCAACTGAAATCGTTTTGAATCTTGAAGTCAGTAGTAGATTAAACCCAATTCAATTGAATGAGGAAGTTATTCTTGGAGTGACGCTCAGTAACCCAACTGCTCAAGCAGTGCCTCTTCCTTCAAACGATGGATGCCTTATCGAACTGAGCATCAATGAAGAATCATCTCTTGCAATGCCTTGTTTTGCAAATTTTGACTCACTCGAACCATATGAACAAACTTTATTGGGCCATATATTGCTCAAAGACGCCTCATTGATTCAAGGTACCAACACCATTCAAGCAAGTCTCCCGTCTCAACTTTTGTTGAATACGATGACATTTACTTTGGACCAAATCGATTCAATCGACACATCTTTTCAAAGCACACTTCTGACCGAAGTCATTCAAGAAGGTAATGAGGCGAAAATTTACTCACATGGCGATATCTATTCCTCCAGCCTTCTTATGACGAATACAGAAACAGAAACAGTTTCTCTTCAGTTTACCAATACATGCCGTGCTGAAATGTGGATTATTGATGATAGCGGTGATGTTGTTTTTGACAGTCGAATGTTGAAGAACTGTAACGCTGTGGAAATAGATTACATTCTTGACCAAAACGAGCAAGTGCAATTCAGACTACCTGATTGGACTTTTACTGACCTTGAGGGATGTGAAATCGCATCAGGAGAATACACACTCGTAGCTGAAATACCTGAATTCCACTTGTCAAGTATTCAAAATATTCATTATGAAAAAGTTGCTTCAGCTGGATGTAATGACCCTCTTCGTGTCGAAATGAACCCTGAGGTTTATTCCATTGAAGGCGGATTTGACTTGACCCTTGAAGTCACTCCTTTTGATGGCGATGTTGATATGCGCTGGATTGGACCTTGTGCAGTCATGGTATCAATTATCGACTTGTCGACAATTGAAGAAGTGCATTCTCAAGCATCGATGTGTGATTACTATGATGGCCGGCATTTTGTCCTCCCCTCAGGAGCGTCCCCTCTTGAACTTCAGATTGGTTCAGTAGACATGGTTGATATGGAACTACAACCGCTCCCCGAAGGGCAGTATCAAATGATATTGAGTCTTGAAACAAATCCTCAAACACGAGCAGGATTCGTCTTTTCATGGCCACTTGTTGATGAAGAAACAACAATGGAACAATCTGTTGAAGTGGTTGTCGAACAACAACCACGACTTGTGAGTGGAACATGGTCGGGATTACAAACAGATCAAGGTACATGCTGGATGCTTGAGTCTCCGGATGAAGGACAATTGTTACTTTCAAGTGCTATTCTTGGGCAATGGGCCCCACGTCAAGGATTGAGTGGAACATACACCATCGTTGATGCTCCAGCCCATCGTGCGTGTGAGAATTTCCAAGCCGCCTCTTTCCAAGTTCGTGATGTTGAAATCGAATCACAACCGCAAACTATCGAACCAGTGGCTGAACAATCCAATCCTGAAGTTCAATTGAGTATTCAAGAACAGGCTGAATCACTCGTCCCCCCTGTTATTTTTGTCGTGACTACTGGCTCTCTACTTTCTCTTTTGTTCACCTTTGTATTGAGCAATGAAACGCTTAGAATTCCTTCAACCACCGCTGGATTGTGGCTTCTTGGCCTGCTTGGTCGTACCCATGAAACAACTGATGGCCGATACCAGAGAGGTCGCTTGATGGGATACCTCACTGCGAACCCAGGATGTCATTTCCGTGCTCTAATGGCTGCATTGGAGATGAGCAATGGCCAAATCACTCATCACCTCCGTATTCTTGAATCAGAAGAAGGAATTTGGCGCAGAAAAGATGGCCGCTTGGTGCGATATTATCCATTGACAAATTCCCTTTATCCAGGGATGAATGAAGATGATTTACCAGTCCCACCACTTTCTCCTGACCCCAACAGCCTACAAGGTAAGATTCTCACATTACTTGACCGCGATGGTCCATTGGGTGAATTCCCAACACAAGCCGAGTTAGCAGTCAGATTGGAAAAGAGTCAGCAACTTGTTTCACACCATTTGCGAACATTGCAAAAGTTTGGATTGGTTGAGAAAAGAAAAATGGGTCTAAAGAATCGTTACAAATTAACTAGAGAGGCAATTTTCCTCTTAGAGACGAATACAGATTTCACTCGTGAAGATTAACTTCTCGTTGAATTCCTTGATGCTCAATCGACCATTCTATTTCAGTCCAGCCTTGTTGTTTTGCAAGTTCATACACCACGCCTCGGTCATGGCCGTCGTTGAAAAGAACACCAACAACACCTCCAGCACCGGCGCCCATTACTTTCCAAGCCATGATTGATTTTTGAAATTGTAAAGGTTTGAGGAATTTTTCAAAGGGTGCATTAAATTCTCTTCCCAACAAATTGACACTCCAACTTCCTCGATACAAACTGTGCGCAAAACGCTCCTTTGATTCATCTTGAATCGCTTCAAGCATTTCTCCAGTCATGTAGGCAATACGGTCAAGGCCATCTTTGATGCCTTGGTCTCCAGTCTCGAATTTTGACCACACTTCTTGATGCAAATCTCCTGAAACATGAGATATGCCACTGTCAAAAAGCAGAAGGTTTCTCTCAATCCAAGAAAGAAATTCTGGAGATGGATTCAACGGTGTTGAACGAACTGATTCACCGTCAAATTCAAGGTACTGAAGCCCACCAAGTGCACTAGCCCATTGGTCTTGTCTACCACCAGTATTTCCGAGTAATGATTCGAACTGAAATGCAAGTTCAGCGATTTCTTCTGGAGTGCGGCCATCTCCTGATATTGCCGATAATAGAGCGACATTCATTGCTCCTGAAGTACCAAGACCTGAGCCAATCGGCATATCAGAACTATATTTTACAGAGATTCGACGTTCATTGTCGATATGCATTTCTGCAGTAATGTAGCGATTGATTGCGATATTGATGACCTGGCCCTTTTTTTGAGAACAATATGTTGGTACATCAGTCCATCCTCCGGTAAGGTCGATTCGGACTGGAACACGTACGGTGACAGTCTTGGCCATGAATACCCGAGAATTTCCACCCTCATGAAGAGTGGCATTCAAGTCAAATGGTTGATACGGAGGTTTGTCTCGCAAGGCATTTGGTGTCATTATGGCCGATGAATATACTCCTGTCGATGAAGTTGCATGGCAACAGAAGTGGGATGAGGCGAATATTTTTGATTGTAATATGGCCGATGAACGACCAAAATTTTACTGTTTAGAAATGTACCCCTATCCTTCTGGAAAAATGCATATGGGTCACGTTCGTAATTATTCAATTGGAGATGCAGTAGCTCGAAATAAAAGAATGATGGGCTTCAATGTTCTATATCCAATCGGTTTTGATTCGTTCGGAATGCCAGCAGAAAATGCTGCTAGAGATGAAGGTGGTCACCCTTATGAAATCACAGAACGAAACATGGCTTCAATCACCCAGCAAATCAAACGTATGGGTTTTTCATACGATTGGCGACGGCAAGTCAAAAGTCATGACCCACGATACTACAAGTGGACTCAATACTTCTTCAGCCAATTTTACCAAAAAGGTTTGGCGTATCGAGAATTTGCACCGGTAAACTGGTGCGGTCAATGCGTGACCGTTTTGGCAAACGAACAGGTCAAAGCAGGTCGCTGCTGGCGATGTAATGGTCCAGTAACACAAAAAGAAATGAATCAATGGTTTTTTGACACCCCTCAATATGCTCAAGAACTCGTTGATGGATTAGAAACAGTTGCTTACCCAGAAAACGTCAAGTCGTTGCAAAAAGATTGGTTAGGGCGCTCTGAAGGTGCTGAAATTAGTTTCAAAGTCAATGATTCTGAACTTGTAATAGAAGTTTTTACGACTCGTCCAGATACATTGTTTGGTGTGACTTTTGTCACGCTTGCCCCCGAACATCCAATGGCTGAACAACTCGTCCAGGGAACAAAATATGAATCCGGTTGGAAAGCACTCTATGACGAAGTATCGGTCATGTCCGAATTTGACCGAATAAAAAATATGAACAAAAAGAAGGGTGTACCTTCTGGTCGTTTTGCTACACACCCTCTTACTGGAGAACAGATTCCGATTTGGATTGGAAATTTCGTTATTGCATCGTATGGAACGGGTGCGGTAATGGCTGTCCCTGGTCACGATGAACGAGATTTCGATTTTGCTCAAACTTTTGATATTCCAGTAAAACGTGTATTGTCAATGACCGAAGATGCGGACCCTTTAGCGCCACTTGAAGCAGCGGAAACCGATTTCGGGTGGATGGTAAATTCGCCGATTGAAGGCTTTGATGGATTGTATGGCGAAGAGGCAATGAAAGCGATTACCGATGCATTAGAATCCAAAGGAATCGGAAAACAAACCCTCAATTGGAAAATCCGCCCATGGTTAATTTCTCGCCAACGCTACTGGGGTACTCCAATTCCAATTATTCACTGTGAAGATTGTGGCGTTGTACTTGTTCCAGAATCCGATTTGCCTGTTGAGTTGCCCACCGATGTGGTATTCGCAACTGGAAATCCGTTGGAAACTTCAGAATCATTTGTTAATGTTGATTGTCCAACATGTGGGAAGGCAGCACGTCGAGAAACAGATACAATGGATACATTTGTCGATTCTTCATGGTATTTTATGCGCTATACAGATTCAATGAATGATGATATATTCTTTGAACCTGAAACAGTAAATCATTTCATGAATGTTGATTTTTATTGTGGTGGAATCGAGCATGCACAAATGCATTTG
Organism: Methanobacteriota archaeon; assembly: GCA_018662825.1. GTDB lineage: Archaea > Thermoplasmatota > Poseidoniia > Poseidoniales > Poseidoniaceae > MGIIa-L1. The sequence goes on from JABJFI010000094.1 coordinate 7,696, forward strand.
ATCTATGCACGCTTTTTCACTAAAGCTCTTCGAGATTTAGGGCTTCATTCAATTGATGAACCATTTAACAAATTGTTGTGCCAAGGAATGGTAAATGCTCCAGCACCATGGTGTGAATCGTGCCAGTTAACCTTCTCAGTAGGTCATGCGGATTCACCTTGTCCACATTGTGATGGTCCACTAACCAACCGTTCAGCCAAAATGAGTAAATCCCTTGGAAACACAGTTTCTCCAGGACTAATGATTGAAAAGTATGGTGCAGATACGGTTCGATTATTCATTCTCTTTTCTGCCAACCCAACCGCTGGAATGGATTGGTCGGACACGGCAATCGCTTCGAATCATCGTGTTATGATCCAAATGGCTTCCATGCCAAGCCGCCTACTTGCATGGAATGGTAGTGCTTCTTCGATGGATACTTGGATGCTCGGCCGTTTAAAGCAACGTTGTGAAGAATTCCAGATTGCTATGGAACATTTTGATTTACGCCGTGCTGTAGAAATTTCTCATTACGACCTCATTAAAGACATCAATTGGTATGTACGAAGAGGAGGAGAAAATGCTCAACTCGGTCTCCAAATCATCAAAACTTGGACCCACCTTGTCTCAGTTTCAACACCGCACTTGGCAGAGGAATGGTGGCAAACTATTGGCATGGAAGGATTGGTCTGTGGTACTGAAATGGAAATCCTTGCTCCAATTTCAGCAGATGAGCAATCCGCTCTAGATTGTGAAACATTACTTCGAAGTGTGCTTGATTCGGCTCGAAGAATCAAAGATGTTGCTGAACGCCACCTCGACGGACCGGCTCAATCTGCTATTGTGGTTGTTTCTCCAACATGGAAACGAACAATGGCAGTTGAAGCACTTGACTTCATTGAGCAAGGAGGTAGTCCGAAAAAATTCGTTGCACACCTTTCCCAAATGGAAATGACTCAAGGTGAACGAAAGGGTGAAATTATCGGGTATTGGGGCAAAAAGATGTTGCCTCAAGTCTTCAAGTGGGACGATGCATCACGTGTACTTTTGAGAAGTGAACTTGATGAAGTCGAGGCATTATCCCAGCGAGCACATTTCATCGCTGAAGAATTAGGTCTTCAGTCGGTACAAGTCGTACTCGGTGAATCTCCAGAAGATGAAACAGGTCGAGCAGGTGGCTCTCTCCCACTTGCTCCAGCCATTGTTTATGCTTAATCAGCGCTTTTGCCATTCGGTTCCAGTCCACCAAAGAGTTGAACCATCATCCATTGCTCTCCAGGTGTAGCCAGCCTCATCTGTCCATTGTTGCAGAACAGTAGGTTCTGCCACAACAGCAGGTTGTTGCACAACAGGCTGCTGATAGGTTTGTTGAACTGGTTGTTGAACGACCGGTTGTTGGTATGTCTGTTGAACGGATTGAATAGGTGTAGGCATAGATTGTTGAGTGAAATCCTTTGGACCATCGTCTTCCTCACTTCCACGAGTTCGCAAAAAGAGAACAGTTCCAGCTATGCCGCCAAGCAAAATCACAACAATCACGATAATTGTCATCATTTGCTTTTGAGCACCCTCCTCATCAGCCGCTTTCTCAGCCGCAAGGTTTTCTGCAATCAGTTGAGCATTATTTCCAACACCATCGCCATCGGCATCTAGTGTCTCGCTAGCATCATTTGGGAATGCATCAGCGTTGTCACCAACCGTGTCATTATCGGAGTCGAGCGTTTCTGTAGCATCATCAGGGAATGCATCAGCGTTGTCACCAACCGTGTCATTATCGGAGTCGAGCGTTTCTGTAGC